>JABHNP010000065.1 GCA_018694455.1 Planctomycetaceae bacterium
AACGAAACGCCGAAGTGATCGATTTTCTCCTCCAACCACGGTCTGCTGTGGGGAATTACAATTTGCAACAAACACCTCCTCGGAGAAGGAAGCACATGCAGCAGCAACAACATCTTCCCCAGCTGCACATGACACAAGGCCGCCCTCGATAGGTGCTTCTTCTATCGACCTGCAGCGGAACAATGTTGCTTGAACGGCATTCTCAAACTGAAAAGCATCTGCCGCATGAAGCGCTGAGAATTCCCCGTAGCTGTGCCCGGTAAGACGATCAGCTCGAAGACCTATTTCTTGAAGAATCTTAAAAACCAAAGTATCGGCTAAGAGCATTGATAACTGCGTTCGAAAAACATCTTTCCCTAATGTTTGTTCATGATTATCAATAATGTCTTCAAAGGTTGGATGACCCATCTTCAACAAAGATTGATTCATCTGCTCCTTCAGCAGACTCGCCTGAGGACAGGCTGCAATAATCTCTCGCAACATGCCCGGATACTGCGACCCCTGCCCTGGGAATAGGCAGGCAACCACTGGTCGTTTGTTACCAACCTGCCCAACAGCAATTCCTTGCGTCTCCCAAAGTCCTCTGGCCTCTTTGTTATCAAATTGATTTACCACAAGATCAGCTTTTCGGGCCAACTCTTCTGGCGTTGCTGCAACAATGGCAAGCCGATGCCCGCTTTGATAAAACTTTTTAGACGTTGCAAAAGACGCACCCGGATTCTGAACGCATGCTTTGAGCGATCCAAGCAAATCGCCAGCAGTTGGTCCAAAAAAACGGATGATTTGTGGCGTCTGGGCGATTGTCTCTTTGGGCAATACCGAACGCTGAAGAACATTGACCGGTTTGCCACGTTCTAAAAGAATGTGGCACGCTGTGTCACAATGCAATGCTGTCACACCAGCTACAAGCCTTCCGCTGTCATTTGGACCAAGCGGTTGTGCGGCATGATCATGAGATGCACTGCTTGACCTACCTGAGGGCATGCGGAGTTCTTGCTCCTGCAATTCAAATGTTGTTTTTGCAATCGAAAGACCTGCAGAAGCACCTGCTGCATGTCCAATTTGTGCATTAATTGCACCGATAGGAAGACTCTCTCCGTACACGCTTTGTATGGCATCTAGTTCAGCCATATCGTCGGCTGGTACGCCAGCCGCTGCTGATTCAACAAAGCTGACAGAATCTGAAGAAATTCGTGCGTCTTCTCCGGCTCGACGCATTGCTCTTTGTATACCCGCACTCTTCTTGCCATGACGCGACACACCGATACCGCGTACGATCCCATGAATGCGATCGTTATCTCGCAGAGCATCCGAAAGTCGCTTCAAAACAAAAACAGCAACACCTTCAGCTGGCATAAGTCCATCACTTGACTGATCAAATGGACGAGGTTTCCCGGAGCGAGAAAGTGCACCAGATAAAGACAATATCTCATAGGATGCTAGCGACAGACTGCGCTGGCCAGCTGCACATATCATGGCATCGACACGACCAGTCAGCAGGAAATTCCGACACACATCAAGGGCAGATACAGCCGAAGCAGCACCACCATCAATTGCTGTTGCACCACCCATGAGGTCGAATGTTTTTGTAATCCGTGATGCAAGCGAACTACTCGTAAAGCTTCCTGTCTCATCGACAATTGCAGGGAGCCTGGAAACCACAAGGTCGCAGAACTTTGCACAGATAGATTCGATAGCATCTCTACCGACACCACGAGATTGAAGCTCTCGCTGAAGAGCCGCCTCGAAATAAGGCAGTCGCATGCCAACTTGAAGTGCTGAGGCAAAATCTCCACCAAATACCGTACCAACTATTACGCCAGTACGATCACGAGGCATTGGTTGATCAGGATAGCCTGCATCTATAAGTGCTTGTGAAACTGTTTCGAGTAACATGAACTGCAGTGGGTCGGCAGCTGCAATTTGTTTGGGGGGGATCTTGTGTGTCCGCCAGTCGTAAGAAAAGCCTTCGATGAATCCCCCACGATTCTGCACTGTCTTCCAGTTGCAGGCAGCAGCATTGTCGTACACTGCGTCAACATTCCAGCGATCTGAAGGAACCTTCGAGAAATCATGTTCCCATGCTGTGAGTTTGCTCCACATCTGCTGCGCTGACAAATTCCCTGGAGCAAGCACAGACCGACCCACAATCGCAACATCATCATCTGCTGCAACTTTGGAAAATGCTTTTGAATCGACGGGCCGAATTGTCTCTGGTTTTTGTGATTCGACTTCTTTCAGAAATTCTTCAAGCACCACATGTGCATTCAGACCACCGATACCAAATGAGTTAACTGCCGCCCGACGAGCCAGTCCATTTTTCCTGAACCACTCCTGCTTTTTACTCGGCACAACAAATGGAGTAGTGGGCCAATCGACCGCCGGATTCAATTCACCAATACCAGGCACTGGAGGAATCGTTCCGTGCTTCATGCACAGCACGGCCTTCACCAGACCAGCTAAACCAGCCGTCTCAAGAGTGTGTCCTATGTTGGCCTTCACACTGCCGATTGGAATAGTCACATCATCAGCAATATGACCTTTAAGTGCCCGAGCAAGAGCGTTCACTTCCGTTGCATCACCAACACTTGTGCTCGTAGCATGGGCTTCAATATACCCGAGGCGAGCTGGATCGAGCACATCGGCGTGTGCCCGCTCAATGGCCGCAATTTGTCCCTCTTGCCGAGGTGCCCATAAACTTTTGCCACGACCATCACTGGAGACACCAATCCCTCGGATCACAGCCTGAATCGTGTTGCCATCCTCGATTGCCTTGCGAAGTGTTTTTACAAGCACAACGACGTAGCCCTCAGCAGTCACGAGCCCATCTGCTGAGGCATCAAATGGCCGAGAACCAGTAGCACTTACTGACTGTGCTTTGGAAAATAAAACAAGGCTGTCGAATCGACAATGTGAACTCCCTCCAACAACCGCCATGTCTGTCCGGCCCAGCGCAAGGTCATCGGCTGCAGCCGCGAGCGCAAAGAGTGACGACGAACAGGCTGCATTGAGTGCTACACACGGCCCATCCAAGCCGAAAGCACGGGCAACTGTTGCACTGCAACGCTGTGCATCTGCTGCCGGCCTTCCATCAGGTGCCCGACGAGGCAAACGCTTTCTCTCAGCGGTGACAGTAGCATCGATGCATTCTTCGGCACGCTCACCAGTGGCCTGCCTAAACTCTTCTACTTCATGCAACCACGAGGCAGCATCTGCAAGCATGGTCCCGTACATAACATCACCAGAAAGCCCTGTTCCTCTGGTGTGACCCACATAGACACCGGCTCGATAGCCAGACATCGTCAGTGGATCAAAGCCCGCCTGACTGAAAGCGGTCGCTGCAACATCACAAAGTTCCAGATGCGCAGCATCACAGTCTTCTGACTGCTCTTTCGTGAGGAGCCATTGGCCAGGTGGTTTTTTTCGGGGTGAAACAATACCTCCAATTGATGAATACGTCTTCCCGCGAACACCTTTTTCCTCATTATAAAAAAGTTTTCTATTCAACCTTTCTTCTGGCAATTCTGAAATTGCTGAGCGTCCATCCACTACAAGTTCCCAGAATTCATCGATGCTATCTGCGCCTGGCAAACGCACCGCCATCCCAATGATGGCCAATGGCTCACCATGCTCAGAGCGACGCTGTTCTTTATTCAATTTGTTCATTTTAAAATTTACTATCACCAAACAAAATCACACCAAACGCTATGCTGCTGTCTCTGCAACTAAAAACTCCAGGACATGCCTTAGAGTCGGAAACTCATCCAAAGAAAGATCTGCTCGTGGTGGAATCGCAAAGTATTCGCCAATCTCACCGAAGAGTTGTGCTTTCTTAATGCTGTCAATTCCGAGGTCTGCTTCTAAATCCGCATCCAGCTCAACAATATCCGGCGGGTACCCAGTCTGCTCAACGACAAAATTGGTCAGGAAAGACGACAACTCCTCAACAGAGCGTTCGGCTGACTGCTTTGATGAACTCACACCTTCTGCCACACCGTTCGTAACGAATGAGAGAGATTCTCTCGATGGTGCGTTCGCAGATAATCCTGACCCGCCTGGGTGGGAATTCTTAAAGTTTGGGTCGTAAGCGTTTGAAGCAACTTGTGTCGAATTCGTGGCATCAATAAGAAAATCAAGTACATGCTGTAGCGTTGGAAACGCGTCCAGAGACAGGTCTGCACGAGGTGGAATTGCAAAATACTCTCCAATCTCACCAAACAGCTGTGCTTTCTTGATACTGTCAATTCCCAAATCAGCTTCAAGATCGGCGTCGAGTTCAACAATATCAGATGGATATCCTGTCTGTTCGACAACAAATGTGACAAGGAACTCTGCTAATTCAGTCTGCGTATACGTTTTCCCTGTGGAAACTTTGTCTTGACCTTCTTTCTTACCTTGCGCGCGAGGACTTCCATTTTGTTCTGTAAACGCCTGGTCTGATTTATGCGAACCAGCATCCGCTGCAGGAATCATCCTAGGCGTCGTTTCTGAAGACGCCTTTGTTTCAATCACAAGAAAGTCAAGCACATGGCGAAGTGTTGGAAATTCATCTAACGAGAGTTCTTGGCGAGGTGGGATTGAAAAATACTCACCTATCTCGCCGAACAGCTGCGCTTTTTTGATACTGTCAATCCCGAGGTCTGCCTCTAAATCAGCGTCAAGCTCAACAATATCCGGCGGATATCCAGTTTGCTCAACGACAAAATTAACGAGAAATGTCGACAAGTCGTCTAGCGAATACCTGACTGCATCCTCAACCACCACTTCTTGGTCAACGGCTTGCGTCCCTTGCACGACTTCAGTCGCATGTGTCTGAGAAACTATTGGCTTAGATGCATTTTTTTTCATACGAGAGCGACGTTTCTCCGTCGCATCAAAATGAATTGGTTGTTGAAATTTCATCTCTTCGCTTCTTGCAACAGAGTTTCTTTCCTGCATCGATACTTTCTCCATAGATTCAAGTGTTCTGTCTACTAATTTGGTTGGCCGTTTCTGCAACCCGCTCAACAAGGATGATTCGTCACTCCCATGAAGTCCAATTTCTGCATAACCCTGCATAACAACGTGAAAAGCGCTGTCTTTTCCATCACCAAGATGAACCGCCACGACTGGCTTTTGCCCGGCAATCTCAATTCGTGTTGGATTATTTTGAGTCGGCTCAAACAACCATTGATGAGCCTTGGCCATGTCTCCTAAGGCATCTAGGCCAAAAACATGTTGCTGCATGCCGCTCCTGACTGCCTCGAGTCCTTGGAGTAATGGTGTGAGACCAGCTGCCGCCGCAAGATGACCGAACCGAGCTAAAGGTGTTGTGATTGGACGAGGAAGATTTCTTCCACCGATTCCGTATGTCTTCGCAAGACCTTCCATCTCTTGACTGTCGGCGATCGGAACACCACTGCCTAACCAACTAAAAGCATCGATTTCATCTGGTTCCATTCCGGATTCTTGCAAACCTCTGGCACTGGCAGATGCTGAAGCACGCCACGATATCGAATTGGTCCCGGCACCCACGCCATGAATAATTCCCAGAACTGGCTCGTTACTTTTGCAAGCGTCTGACAACCGCCGCAGAATAAATACCCCACAACCCTCAGCAGGAAATGAACCAGCACTCTTTTTATCAAACGGCGCAGCTCCCGTGCGTTCGTTCAAAAGACCGAGCTTATTCATCGCGTCAAAGCGATTAATACTCATGTCCTGGTGTGCTGTAATCCAAATCATCGCATTGTTATCACCGGAACGAAGCTGGTCGACACAACACATCAATGCTGCCGGAGCTGCCAGTGTGCCGGCGTCGATTGCAACACCCCCACCGTGCAAATCAAATGTCTTCGTAATTCGTGAAGCAAGACTACTTGCGGTAAAGCTGCCAGTCTCATCCAGCAAGGCCGGCATGTTTTTAAGGCACTGCTGTTGAAATTCCTCAGCAAGATCCCGAGCTTCTTTTGTTCTTAATCCCCGTTCGATTGCAGAGTGAATGAGTATCTTCTGAAACCAGGGAAGACGTAGCCCCATCTGCAGCTGGGTTGCAAACTCACCACCGAACATTGTTCCGGCAACAACACCCGTTCGATCTCGCAGACGATCGAAGTGCTTCTCTTTACCAAGACCATTAATTGCGCGATCAACAGCATCAAGAATCATGAATTGCAGCGGGCTTGCCTGAGCTATCTGTTTCGGAGGAACTTTATGCCTCCGCCAGTCGTATTCAAAACCGGAGATTATTCCACCCCGAGCAACAGGGCTTCTGCCAGCAGACTGATCATGCACACGACAAAACTTGTCCTTGTCCCAACGTTCTTGGGGAATTTCAGACTTTGGATCATCATTTGACAAAACCAGCCGACAGAATGATTCATAGGCCAATGCACCCGGCAATACGGCCTCAACGCCAACGATAGCAATGGGTTCCTCCGAGCAACGAACGTAACTGCCTTTACTCTCTTGGGCTGCTTTGACAGACGAAATCCTGTTCACTGCTTGACTGGATTCTTCAGGCACCCATTCATCAAGAACAATATGCGCATTGAGGCCACCAATACCGAATGCATTAACAGCTACTCGTCGTGGTATGCCTGCTGAAACTCTTCCCCATGGTTCTGCTTTGAGTGGAAGTCGAAAGGGGGCTTGGGCCCAGTCAATGTCTCCAGAAGGGTTCTGGCAGTTTGCAACGGGCGGAATCATTTCATTTTCAATCGCAAGAATTACTTTCAGAATTCCTGCTGCACCGGCAGTCTCAAGCGTGTGGCCTATGTTTGCCTTCACACTACCAATCGGTACCTTTTTATTCCTTGGGGCGAGCCCCGGAAGAACTTCCGCCAAGGCTTCCGCTTCAGTGGCGTCACCAAGAGCTGTAGAAGTAGCATGAGCTTCAACATACTGAAGCGGCACACCATCACGCAGTTGATCGTGCGCCCGTCGCATTGCCAACACTTGCCCTTCACGGCGCGGCGACCAGAGACTTTTCCCCCGTCCGTCTGACGCGAGCGAGCAAGATCTGACAACTGCCCGGATTGGTAGTTTATGTTTCTGGGCATGCTCAAGTGAACAAAGAAGAAACATGACGACCCCTTCTCCGACAACCAAACCATCTGCTTTGGCGTCCCAGGGGCACGAACCCGTGGCACTAAGAGATCGTGCCTGTGAAAAAAGAACGAGGGTGTCTGAATGACAGTAGGAAACACCACCAACCATGGCCATATCGAGACGTCCTAATTCAACTGCACGGACACCCTGAATAAAGGCCTGAAGAGAAGAGGCGCATGCACCATTAAAAGCAATTGCCGGCCCCTCAAAACCGAGTGATTGAGCCGGAAGCTTTGCTGCCAACATGGCCCCAAGGGCTGGGTTACCTTGAGCATTTCGTCCGACGGTATTCTGTCGAACATTATCAACAAGATGGCTTACAAGATGATCCAGCATCTCTGCAGACAATCTTGATGCCATCGGACTTTCCCGCAGATAGTTTGCGACCTGCTCAATCTGAGCATGACAGGCTATGTCCCCAGAAAGACCACTTGATCGAGTATGACCAACAAAGACACCTGAATTCCGAAACGGCATATCGAGAGGATTCAGCCCTGCATGTATTGCAGCCTCATACGCAACATCGCATGCCGTCGAAAAGGCGGGTTCCGGATGGTCTCTAAATTCATGTGGCAATTTGCTTGTCGGCTTCGGACCCCATCTATCAAGAAGGCAAGCGATATCTGCATAGGTGCGATTGAGTTTTCCGGGAACGGGATCGTACAGGAGATCACGATCGATCCGCTCGTCAGGGATTCTTGCCATTCGAGAACCTCCAGAAACAATGAGGTTCCAGAATTCCTGAGGTGTATCAGCGCCCGGCAATCGACACGCCACCCCAACAACGGCCACGTCCTTCTTACGCGGGCTTTGAGTTTCCTGTGAATTCTGTCTTTCAGGAGCAATCATCAAGAGACTATCTCCTGCTGAAAAAACATCTTGTGGATAACTTGAACGGCTTCATAGGGATCACCTTCTCCTTTCGAGACGATGAGTTGCCCAGTTTGAAATGCCTTTTTCGCCGTGAGCCTGCCTCTACTTATTTGCATTAATGCTTGACTTGAGGTGCGAACATGAGGCCCTTTCCCCGGTTGTGGAAATCCGACACGAGGCTCTCTGCCTTCAGCCCATACAGACCAATTTCCCCCTCCGGGACCTGATACTTCGAAATCAATGCAACACTCGTCTTTTTGCTCTGTCCAACCAGAGACTTTTAGAGCAGCGTCTGCTGGAGCAAACTTGGTCGCAACGTCAAATTCTGGGGCCTGCATTATTGGCCGAGGCCACCCAAAGTTTTCACGCAATGCAAATTCACACAGGCGGCGAAGCATTGCTGTATCAACATTCGGACACAGCAACTCACTTGCGGCTTCCAGAGTATTACTCGCATCAAAATCAGGATCATCTCTCCAATATGCAGAATACGTCTCCATCTGCTGACGAAATTCATTCGCGAGAGACTCAAGCACCTGCGACGACTGGGGCTGAGTTTTACGAATACGCTTTTCTTTCGCGTACTGCGCTATTATTGCTTGTTTTGTTACTGCAGCAATTTCCTGAACAAGCACACGATTCGCAGGGGTTAAGTGATATGTCCTGCCATGCCAATAGTCTTTACTGACAATGTGCGCGATTACTTTTGATACCCAGTCTACTGGGACAAGGTTTTTAGATTCATTACCCTGCAGCCCAAGTGCCATCATCCACATCGATTCGGGTATTGGCGGCATACCTTGCATCATTGGCATAAATGATGCCATTACCCGGAGTGGCGTATAAAATCCGTGGTACGTGCTTGTATATGACGTCCGTGAATCTCCCACGATAATCGCCGGTCGAAAGAATGTTGGTGATTCCGGAAAACCAGCATCACGAACAATATTTTCAGCTTCTAATTTACTTTCTTCATAATCATTACCAAACTTTTGACCACGATTACCTTCTGTTTCATAAACGGTTCCCGTACGGAGACCACATGTATAAGCAGTAGATACATGGTGAAACCGAGGAATATCTAACTCACGAGCAAGTGAGGTGAGATTTGTTGTTCCTCCAACATTCCCAAGCCATGGCTCTTCTGTCCGTGGCCCACCTGTGGTGAATGAAAGACTTGCAGCATTATGAACCACTGCTCGACAATTTTTTTCGAGCCAAATACGTTCCTCACGTGATATCCCAAGCCCGGGACTACTTAGGTCACCTGTGAGAACCACAGGTCTGGAAAGATAGCGTCCTTCAATGCGATCCCACCGACTCATGATGGCGTCCACTCGAGAACGAGCATCTAAAGTTTTGGAAGGGCGAGCAACCACAGCAACTCTGAGCCCTCTTGCGAGCAGATCTCGCAATAAATATTGCCCGAGAAGACCGGTTGCACCAGTGAGCAGGGTAAATTCTTTCATGGATACGTATATTGCTTGAAATAGTGAATTTCAAAACGCAATCCATTGCTCAAAACATCTGCCACCTTGGATGAACACTTCGAACTGAACTACTGCTAGACCGTCATATTGAACTCAATACACGGCTAGTCTCGTTCTGGAACGTCATCCATACTGAAAACTTAGGGTATCTAGGCAATTCAGGCCTGGCAAGATTTTTTTATATTTTGAGCATGCTTTACGTGGAATGCAGAACTTTTAGCCCCAAAAAACCGCGGAATTTTGCACATTCAGTCTGGTTCAAATGATTTCTAAGAATGCCCTCACCAAAAGTAGAGAATGCATGATCGACGCCCTTTGAAATGTCTCTCTTCCTGAGATTTTTCGTTTCATTATGACGGCAGGAGTGAACGTCCACACAACGTCTGAAAGCTGTATCTGAAGAGACGAAGCAAATCACGTCATTTCGAATTATCTGCTACTCGGTTTCATTCTCATGAACGGCATGCATATCACAAATGTGTCGTTGTATTGCAGGAGATGAAAACAATGAGACGTCGATTTTCCACGACCATTTATACGGCTCTTACCGGCTAAATGAACCATACGGACGAAGGCCGGTTTATAACGGTCAGGATAGCCTGTGAATCTGAACGTCACTAATCTCCTTCCGTGAACCGATCTCTTTTGTAATGAAAGAAAGGTGCAGTGGATGCCATGGCCGGCCGTCCCACAGCCTCAGAGGAGAAGACAGATGGCGAAAGATACTTGGCGAGTTGTAACACGTGGACGTAACGGCGAACTCATTACTCATGACTTCGATAAGGCTGAAGATATTCCAGTATCTCATCTTCAGATTGGTATCGATGACTGTAGTACTGATCTTGAGCTCAGGGGTGCTCCTGTTTTCCGCTCGCTTGTTGGACCGATGCCTGAAGGAAAAAATATCATTCGATATGAGACTCCCGAAGTCTTTGAAATGCTGACAAAGGAATGGGCAATACCGAGCCCTCCTAAACGTCGATCACGAAAGAAGAAAACAGCAACCAATGGCTGAGACGATTTTCGCCAAGATTATCCGTCGGGAGATACCTGCCCGTATCGAACATGAGGATGATGAGTGCCTGGCGTTTCATGACGTTGCACCTCAGGCACCAACCCACATTCTCATTATACCCAAAAAGCCTATCTCGAGCCTCGCTGATGTGACCGATGCAGACACTCCTCTGCTCGGTCACCTCATCCGAGTGGCGACAGAAATTGCAACCTCACTTCATCTCGAAGAGGGATATCGTCTCGTCGTGAATTGCGGCGATCATGGTGGTCAAACGGTAAACCATCTGCACATACACCTTCTCGGTGGCAGGCCACTCAGTTGGCCGCCAGGGTGACAGACTCCTGAAGCGAATGGAATTGATATTCCACCAGAGTCCAACCAAATTATCGCCACCACCCTCGGACCCGATCGAAGAAACCTTCATCCTCTTCGAGGACTTCATCTTCGGCCTTGACGCGTCGCTCTGCACGACGGGCAACTCGTTTTGCAACCCGTTCTGCCTGCTCATCACTCACGGTCGCCTGCAGAAATCGTGGCCAATAGCCCTCAAGCCTCGAAAGAACTCGTGCTGTCGAGCCAGCCGCTAGTTCACTCTCCATCTCATCAAGTAGTGCGTGAAGTTCATTCTGCTGAGATTGATTGAATATCAAGTCATAGACTTCTACCCCATCAATTTCTACAACTCCTGGACCAAGCATATCGAACCGCAGACGCAATGATTCGTTCGGATCACTCGGTAGGTCTGTAACTTGCAACACAAAACGGTTCCATCCCTCTTGCAGCGGACGGCCACCGGCTGCAGAGCCTACTGGCGCGAACCGGTAATATTGCTCACCATTCTCAACGCCTTCCACCGCGATCCGAAAAGGAGGCTGAGGCACCGACGGAGGCAACCGGAGCCACACTGCAACACTTAGGCGGCCCGTGTGCGGTGGCTGGAATGGATTACTCCGTACCGTTGCCAGTTCTCCAACTGAAGTCATTCGGACAGCTTGATTTTTTTCATCGCTACCAACTGCTGGTGAGACTGTGTCAATCAATTCAAGTTGGCCCCCACCACTCTCTACAACCTCCCACCCCGTAACACCATCACCAAGCCTCGGCAATTCGAACCCCGGATTATCTAAAACCGGAATGAGTGGCGGCGTTTCTAACACTGCCTGGCGTTGTCGTAAATCAGCCACACTCTCCTCAATCATCTGAACAGCACCTTCCTCAAACCGGACCGTTGCTGTATTCGGTTGAGTATCTGCTCCTGGCCCTTGAAGCCGAATCACACGTAGGCTCCATGCTGCAAGACCGACCACCAGCTGGTTATCAACGGTGGAAAACGCCTGCTTGGTAACAACATCGACCCCCTCTACGGCACCGCTGAGACTTACATTCACATCCGCTGCCATTCGACTAGCATTTCCAACAAGAAGCCATGAAGATCCATTTGCTCGAACAAAACGAACAGGGAACTCATCAGGAACGCCCTTTAACGACTGCATGTTCCGCCTCGGAAAAGACAAGAAGGCCTGCCGAACAGCAGCATCACTCACAGTAAGTTCAGCCCAACGGAGCGACTGATCAAAAATCACCTCGGCATCTGCTGTTGCCAGACCCAGCAGTAACGGTTCTTGCCGTTTGGCTCCACCGCTCACTGCATGCACAACACTCGAGCCTGAGAATTCCGATGCATCAAATGGTCCATGTGGCAGTACCGCTGTAATGTCCACCTGCTTCGGCTGCTCGAGAAGAGCAAGCCCTCTCCGTGATGCACGACGCTCCCAAGCCGATACTGATGCTGACTGATTGGCAGTCGCAATCGTTGCGGCATCTATCTCATCCTCAGTGACAGCGTGAAGCCGAGGTGCAACAAAAATAGCATTTTCAGAATGCGTTAATGCTGCTGGATCAAGACCAAGCTCATACAGTACTGCCTGCTCTTGTGGCTGGCCAGCAACAACTGGCCTGAATCGCTCAGCAACTGAACCAGTAAACATCAGCGTTGTAGGCATGATGTAGTAGTTCCAACTAGTCTCAGCAGCAACAATACCAGCTATTTTTTGATGAAGTGTTGCCATCTGCTCTGCTCGCCATGCAAGCCATGACGAACGTAAATCACCTTCAACCGCAGCAGCACGGGTCACAAATCGATTGGGGCCCGAGTCCTGAAGAACATGCTTCCCTTCTCCGGTCTGCTGCACAAACCTGAGAAACGTTGCGTCGTCGAGCCCCCAGGCAACTCCAGGCAAATGGAGCCAGCCTTCAGCAGGCAGCACGACGGCCACACCATCAACAACTTCAGATCCACGCAGCCGCTCAACGAGCTCAGC
>JABHNP010000064.1 GCA_018694455.1 Planctomycetaceae bacterium
AAGTACTGCATGGTCGTACGCTTCCATTCGAATGCGAATTATTTCCTGCGTCGACGCAGCCACGGCAAAACTCCAATTCCACTTTCTCAGAACAATATTGAGCCGACTATTCTCCGTTATCACTTTTTACCTCACAGCACGTGAGAAAGTGACTTCAACAGAACAACCAACAGAACTTAAAACGCCGCTGAAACAGCAGTGTCCACCTCGGCCGAGCCCAATGGGGAATCGGGGGCCGACTCTGGTGGAACCTCGAAATGTAAGATGGCAAGGTGGAGATGTCAACACTCCAACCTCTTTTCCGAGGTATTTGCTGCACCTCCAACTCATTGTGTCAGACGAACGACTCAGCAGTTTCCGCAGGTGCCGGTCCGTACTTCAGGGGTGCCATCGTGAAGCTTGCCCTGCCCTGACTTACACTTCGAACAGCTGCTGAATAGCCAAACATTCCTGCAAGCGGGGCTTCCACCGTCAAAAGATTCATGCCGCTGCGGATTTCAGTCGCTGTAATGATGGCTCGCCGCTGCTGAAGATCATTTATCACATCACCCAAATGTTCTTCCGGCACGCTTACCTCAACCCTCATGACTGGCTCAAGCAGGACTGTGCCAGCCGCTGACAGCATCCGTTCAATGCTATCAGCGGCTGCGATGCGAATTGCAACATCTGTAGGAACCGGCTCGGGGACCGAAGTTTCAAGCACCGAAATCCGAACGCCCCAAAGTGGACACCCTTTGAGACCTCCTCTTTCAGCACTTTCTCGCACAGATTCCGTCATTATCCGTGCAACCTCAGCAAGTTGCTCTGACTCAGGAAACCAGCCCTGTTCGATGGTCACGCCAGATTGTAGGCCCGTTGGCTCCGCGGCAAGCGTAACCGTTGCCTCAAGCGTCTGCCCTGCCACCTGACGGTTCGATTCACCCTTTACACGAATAGCTTTCTTGAGCGTTTCTTTATAACTGACCCGTGGTTTATGAACTTGACAATGGAGATTGAACTCTCGTTTAAGACGATGACGAATAACCTCTAAGTGCAACTCCCCCATTCCCGAAATAAGAGTTTGTCCAGTCTCTTCGCTTTCGATTGCCCGAAACGTTGGATCTTGTCGCTTCATCATTTCAAGAGTCTCAGAAAGCTTTTTTCTCTCGAGGCTCGTCTCTGGTTCAATCGCCATTGAAATAACTGTTTCCGGAAACTCGATCGACTCCAGTACTATTGGGGACTGCGCGTCACAAAGCGTATCTCCGGTCACGCTTTGCCTGGGACCGATGACTCCAATGATGTCGCCTGCCGAACAAGACGCCACCTGTTCTCGGCGATCTGCCTGAACGTGCCAAAGTTGCGCTATGTTTTCCTTTCTCTGCCTCTCCGGATTCCAGGCTCGACTTCCGGCTTTCAGCGTCCCGGAATACACCCTTAGAAATGCAATGTCTCCGTGTTTTTCAGCCAAAATCTTAAAAACCAATCCACAGAAAGGTGCATCTGGATCTGGGGGCCTTTGAATCGTGAAAGGCTCTTTTTTCTTCGGATCGAGCCCCTCAACAGGTGGCACATCTGCCGGACTTGGCAGATACCAGGTGACGGCATCGAGCACAGGCTGAACACCAATACAATCGAGCGCTGATCCAGCCAATACCGGAATGACCTTACGAGCTAGTGTCGCTTTACGAACGGTGTCACGCATGAGATCTGCTGGTATCTCCGACTCAGCAAGTGCTAACTCAGCTAAGTCATCCGAATAATCAAAAAGCGTTGAAACGAGCTGCTCTCTCCACTCACTAGCCTCTGCTTCGAATTCTGGAGGGATTGCACTGCGAGTCGGCTCAACCGTTGCCGCTGCCCCACTGAGCACTTCATCTTTCGGCGGAAACGTAAGGACTTCCATCGTGATTAAATCAATGATCCCACGAAACGGATTGCTCACATGCGGTGGTCCAATTCCTACAGGGATCTGTAACAAAAGAGGCTCTGCTTTGAGTCGTTCTCGAATTTGATCGACTGTCCCAAGAAAACTTGCCCCCTCACGATCAAGCTTATTAATGAGCACCATACGGGGAACGGCATATCGGTCTGCCTGCCTCCAAACGGTCTCACTCTGTGCCTCAACCCCTTCTCGTGCTGAAAGCACAACAACTGCGCCATCAAGAACCCGCAGACTGCGTTCGACTTCTGCTGTGAAGTCAACGTGGCCAGGCGTGTCAATCAGATTCACAACAACATCTCGCCACGGAAAAGAAACCGCAGCTGAATAAATCGTAATACCTCGCTCTTGCTCTTCGGGATCAAAGTCTGTCACGGTTGTGCCTTGATCGACATCTCCCAATCGGTGGATTGCTTTTGTAAAAAAAAGCATTCTCTCGGTGAGGGTTGTCTTGCCGGCATCTATATGGGCAATGATGCCTATATTTCGGATTTGCTGAATCGATTTGCTAGGGACGCGGGACATATGGCTGACGTGCTGCTCGCTGGAGGAATACAACTTTCAAGAAATGAGGGCGCTTCGGACCTGTCGGTTAGACTAGGTCCGTCGTCAAGTCTAACTGCCACAGCCAAACCCTGCGTATGACTTTTTTGTGCCCAAATTGGAGTAGTAAAACTATATGACCGTACTACTTATTCTTATCGCTGCGGCCCTGTCTCTTATCTGCGGCTACATTGTGTATGGCCGATGGCTTGCAACAAAACTGTTTGCATTGGACCCCAGTTTCGTTGTGCCAAGTATTGAGTTTCGCGACGATCATGATTTCGTACCAACACCAGTCCCGATCGTTTTTGGACACCATTTCACAAGTATAGCTGGAACAGGCCCGATTGTCGGCCCTGCGCTTGCGATTATGTGGGGCTGGGGGCCGGCCCTTGTGTGGGTCATTCTTGGCTCAATTTTTATCGGAGGCGTGCACGACATGGCCGTTCTCGTGGTCAGTCTTCGGAATCGCGGAATGACTATTGGTGAGATTGCTGGCCGACTACTTAACCCTCGAGTTCGACTCCTGTTTTTAGTCCTTCTTCTCTTTGCCCTCTGGGTTGTCTTAGCAATTTTTGGATGGGTTATCGCGAGCGTTTTTGTCCAGTTCCCCGAAGCAATTCTTCCTGTTTTCCTACAAATCCCAATCGCAGTATTTATTGGAACGCAGATACACCGTCGCGGCCGCAGCCTTCGAGCACCATGCCTTGTAGCGTTGGCTTTGATGTACGCCACGGTTTGGCTTGGAGCCGGCTGCCCTGGCACCGCCTGGACAGGCGGTTGGTTCGGCGAGCTCATACAAGAAGTCAATTATTCCATCGCCGCTTGGCCAATCTGGCTCTGGATAGCACTGCTTTTGGCATATTGTTACCTCGCGAGCGTTCTCCCTGTATGGATCCTTCTACAGCCAAGAGACTTTATCAACAGCTTGCAATTACTTTCGAGCCTTGGATTAGTTGTTTTAGGTCTCGTTGCAACAACGGCTATGGGGGCCGGCACTATTTCCTCTCATACCGACGTTCCCACCCTTACAATGTTTGCTCCATTTATTGATTTCAGTCCACAAAACGCACCACCTATATTCCCATTCCTTTTTGTCACGATTGCGTGCGGTGCAGTTAGTGGCTTCCACTGCCTCGTAAGTTCCGGTACTTCAAGTAAGCAACTCCAACGCGAAACTGATGCATATGCCGTGGGGTACGGCTCGATGCTGCTAGAAGGGTTTCTCGCGGTTTTAGTCATTATTGCAGTTGGAGGAGGAATTGGTCTCGGATGGCCAGAAGAATACCCGGGGCTATCCGGCACACAGCTCTGGCACGCCTTATATTCTGATTGGAAAGATGTCACTGGGGGAAAAGCAATTGCGGCATTTGTGGTTGGTTCGGGAAATTTCCTTGAGTCGCTTGGTATCAGTGCAACGATGTCACGTGCGATCATCGGAGTGTTGGTTGCAAGCTTTGCTGGCACAACACTCGATACTGCCACGCGATTACAGCGGTACGTCGTACAAGAACTATCTGGCACTCTTTTGAAAAAGCTGCCTTCATCGCTTGTGACCCAGCCACTTCGCTGGCTTACCACAACTCATGGTGCAACGCTGTTTGCTGTAACAACAGCATTTTGTCTAGCAATGCTTCCTGCGCCGGGAAAGGGGTGGTCGCTCGAGACCATTGGGACAGGTGGACTGATACTGTGGCCTTTATTTGGAGCGACAAATCAGCTGCTCGCCGGCCTGTCACTCCTTGTCGTAAGCTTTTACCTTCGAAGACGAAAGCTGCCTACATGGATTGCAGGTCTTCCGATGATCTTCATGCTGGCAATGCCGGCGTGGGCTTTGTTTTATAATATCCAAGTTTGGCTATCCGGTGGGAATTTTGGCCTAGTCATTGTGGCTCTCGTCATGCTGGCTATCGAGATCTGGTTAATTATCGAGGGCATTCTGCTCTGGGGTCACATTCAAGGGGTCTTAGAAATCCCGCTCGAAACCATGCACACAAAATCACAGAAAAGTGACGACATCAGATGATGCCATAAATTACATCTGGTCTGGGACTCGTATGCCAAGCAACTCCATGCCCTGGCGCAAGGTACGCCCAGTAAGATCACACAAGACAATCCGCATTGTACGCTGGCTTCCCTCTGCCTTTAATACAGAAAGAGCATCATAGAAGCTTGAATAACAACTTGCTAATTCAAAGAGCCACGATGTCATTACATTTGGCCGGTAGTCAATTTCCACATCCTCAAGGACTGCACCAAGCTTTAAGACAGCAAGGGCTAGCCTTCGTTCCAATGGATCTGAGAACTTCAAAACTGACGAATCATCGCTTATCTCTCGCCGCAAAAGTTCACGGTCAACGCCACCCCGTTTCACAATGCCTTCGACTCGTGCCACGGCATACTGCATGTACGCCGCTGTATTCCCTTTCAACTCCAGCATCTTGTCAAAACTAAACACGTAATCGGTTGTTCTGTTCTGTGATAAATCTGCGTACTTGATAGCGCCAATTCCGACGGCCTCGGCCACCTCCTGCCGCTTTGCATTATCCATTCCCTGCCGTGCCTGTTCGCCTTCCCCAACAACAAGCCCTGCTCGCTCGACCCCTTCATCAAGCAGAGCTTCCAGCCCAACAGCATTTCCTACCCTTGTTTTAAACGGCTTCCCATCTTCTCCAAGCACCGTACCAAAGGCTACGTGCACTAAGTCTGTTTTCGAAAGCTGATCTTCTGAACGACAGCCCCATGCTCGTGCTGTTGCAAATACCTGTTGGAAATGCTGACTTTGGCGATGGTCTACAATGTACAGAATCCGATCCGGCTTCCAGTGCTCGGAACGCCATGCAAGAGTTGCAAGATCTGTTGTCGCATACAGAAAGGCTCCGTCTGCTTTCTGAACCAAAAGTGGTGATTCGTATCCATCTAGAAAGACACCGACTGCCCCACGACTCTCACGGGCCATTCCACTAGAAGTAAGGTCTGCTACGACACCAGCGAGAAGTGGCTGATAAAAACTTTCACCCATCGTATGATCAAACGTGACATCTAATCGCCCGTATATACGCTCAATCTCTTCGCGACAAAATGGCATAAACTGCTCCCAGAGTCGCTTGTTTTCAGAATCCCCTTCGTGCAACTTAGCGGTTTCAGCGAGCACTTCACGCCGTGCATCTGGATACTTTTCGGCCAAGCCAGCCGCAAGAGAGTCCTGTGCTAATTCTTGCGGTTCGGCATCCACCACCTTGCGCACGAGGCGGTACAGCCTGCCCAACTCTTGCGTTGGATCTTTTTGATACGCAGACTCGTCACGGCAACACTTCCAACCCCACAGGATCATCCCAAATTGTGTTCCCCAATCACCAAGATGGTTATCTGTAATCACTCGGTGCCCACGAAACCGCAGGATTCGTGAAATTGCATCACCGATCACTGTCGACCGAATGTGCCCAACATGCATTGGCTTGGCAACATTTGGCGAAGAGTAGTCAAGCACGATCGTGTGTGGCTCAGAAACCTTCGATATACCCAATTGAGAGTCCAGGCAGGCTATTCTCAAACCCTCAACGAGGGCTTGGTCTCGCACTCGTACGTTGATAAATCCGGGGCCAATCGGAGCATCAATTGGTTCAAAATTCTTCTCAAATAATTGCTGCTGGTTGATTCGTGAAATTAAATCAGTCGCAAGTCCTCGCGGCTTCATTCCCAGCCTTTTAGGTAGCGGCATAGCAAGAGTTGCCGTAAAATCCCCGAACTTTGAATCAGCCGTCTCTCGAACCTGCTCAAGCAGCGACGGCATTTCGTCGAGTGAAATGTTCAATTCATCTGCAGCAATAGATTGCTCAAGAACAACAGCAAGCACATCGCGAAAAATTCGACGGAAATTTGTTGCAGAATATTCTTTGGATGGCGAATTTGTTGACCCAGACATGTGTACTCCGACCGAATGAAATGCGTTTCAGCGCTTTAACGAAATCAACCAACTGTCAATGAATTACACCTGCCCGGCCACCAAACAGCATCGTCATCCAAAAGTAGGAAAGGATTTGAAAGTGACACACTGAAATTTCCTGCTGATCAATCACTCGCTGGAAGCTTGACTCGCTTTGCATCGCCCCAGAGATGTTCTAAATCCCAATAGTCTCGTGAATCGGAATCAAAAAGCTGGACAACTACATCACCATAGTCGAGTACAATCCAACGACTTTCGTTGTACCCTTCGATACCTCGTTTTTCATCGCCCCAGTTCGCCTTCACGATCCGTTCGATTTCATCCGAGACAGCATGCATCTGACGGCGACTCGATCCCGTTGCGATTACAAAGTAATCGAACACCTCGGTTACCGATCGCAAATCGAGCACCCGAATATCTTTCCCACGAGTCTCTTCTATGACCCGTGCGATAGCTATCGCCAAGTCATGACCACGTGCATTTTCACGAATACTCTCAGAATCAGATATGGGTTCGGTCACCGGCAGCTCAAACAGTAATTGGTGTAAGAATGTTCTTGAACATTAAAAGTAACGAATCTCTGCTCGAGGTGAAACGAGGTGCCCTACAGTCCGGAAATTTCGATAGCTGCGATTCCAATTCCAGATAGAACTAGGTCGGGAAACTCTTGCACGGACAGTATTTCACCTCGAACAGCTGCCCGCCAACCACCGGTCAAAAACACATCGACTTCAGCATCTATCTTTCGACGTGCCTCAGCAACCAAGCGACAGACTGCCCCACGCAGCCCAAAACCAATCCCTGCAACGATTGCACTATTTGTCGAACGACCTGGCATGGCGGGAAGTGCTTCGCCAAACGACAAAACTTCAGGCAAGAGACTCGTGCCATCAGCCAGCATACGAGAAAGCAATGATGGTCCCGGCAAAATAGCACCACCGAGAAACTGTCCGTCTGGTGAAACCAGATCAACGGAAACGGCTGTACCACAGTCAATGACTATGGCCCCGTGTGATGGTATCGCCAAACGGCTTGCTGCAGTCGCCGCAGCCAATCGATCAATTCCAACGTGTTCCGGATGTTCGGTCGTAACCTCAATAGGCAGATGAGAAAAAAGAACTCGTTGCTTCTGAACCGACAAGTTCCGGGTAGCACTGATAGCTGAGATAGATGTTTCGAGACAAGCAGCAGCAGCTTCGTAAACACTAGCAACATAGAATTCTGCTGAAACAGGAGCTACCGTCATTAGCCAGTTCTCAAAACCCTCACAATTAAAGTCATGACTGTTGAGATTAAAACGGTCCTTCAAACACGGCATGCCCTGACGAACACCTGAGAGCACTGCTAACTTCACCATCGAATTACCGATATCAGCGAGAATTTTTGTTCTTCCGCGTTTAGATGTGTCTTCAGAAACGTCACCGAGCATCATTAAAACTTTCCACTACTAAGCCCTAACGTGGTTTGTCATCAACCTTAGCGGCAAGCCTTTTCGTGATGGAATGAAGAAGCTGCTGAAGCCCATCTCCAGTAACTGCGCTAACTGCAAGCACATGAAGTCCAGTTTCACTTGATAGCTGCTCTCTTACTCTTTTCGCCTCATCTAGCTCCGACTTACTTACTATTACTATCTCCGGGCGGGCCCCTAAAGATTCATCGTACAAACTCAGTTCTTGACGTATTTTCTTATAATTTAATAACGGGTCACTTCCATCAAGTGGAGCTGGCTCCACAACATGAACGAGAATACCTGCTCGCTCAACATGACGAAGAAACTCATGGCCAAGACCAATGCCAGCGTGAGCACCTTCAATCAGCCCGGGCAAATCGGCTAACACGAAACTTTGGTCCAGCGAAACCTCCACAATGCCCAGCACTGGTGACTTTGTTGTAAAGGCATAGTTTGCAATTTCCGGTCGAGCGTGAGACAGCCGTGACAACAACGTGCTTTTCCCCGCATTCGGAAGTCCAACAAGACCGACGTCGGCGATCACCTTAAGTTCGAGGGTGACCAGCCTCGAGACACCCAGTTCACCAGCGGTTGACTCACGAGGTGCACGATTTGTGGACGACTTAAAATGCACATTTCCGCGGCCGCCAGTACCACCCCTCGCGACAACAACTTTCTCACCTGGAGTTGCCAAATCCTTCAACTGAAGCCCTGTCAATTGATCTACGACAATCGTTCCTGGAGGCACAAAAAGCGTGACATCTTTAGCAGATCGACCTTGGCAATTATGAGGGCCACCCGACTTGCCGTGCTCTGCCCGCCATTGCTTTCGATGGGAAAGTGCAACAAGAGAATCGACCCCGGATTTCGCTTCAAGGATAATGCTGCCACCACGACCGCCGTCCCCACCATCGGGGCCTCCACGAGCAACGTACTTTTCTCTACGAAAGCTACTAATGCCGTTGCCACCATTGCCAGCGATTAACTCGACCTTGATTCGGTCAACAAACACGTGATGGCCTCTCGGGCCCAATACTGGGGGGGAATAGTTAGCCTACGACCTGGTCAATGTTGACTCGACGGCCTTTACGATCAAAGCGGACTACACCGTCCAATAATGCAAAGAGCGTAAAGTCATTTCCAATGCCAACATTTGAACCAGGATGAAACTTTGTACCAACCTGACGAACTAGAATGCTACCGGCTGTGACCGCTTGTCCACCAAACCTCTTCACACCTCTTCGCTGGGCATTCGAATCACGGCCGTTCCGGCTGGAACCTTGTCCTTTTTTATGAGCCATCGCTCAATCCTCATTCTTGTTGTTTTCATTATTCATGAAACGGATAGCCTCGTTCCAACGGCCTATAGGATATCCTCCTGCCGGGCATCACGGAAGTCCCATAAATACTCCTCACCTACATTAGCTTCCATGGCCCGTTTGAAAAGATCTGGACCCTCATGCCCAAACAAGCCCTTTAAAAGCTCATTTCTGTCATTTTCAGCTCTATCTACCACCCGACCGGGGTCATCCTCAGCCGGATCAGCCACAGTCAAAAGCTTAGGCAAAAGCACTTCAAGCGCGCGTTGGCTTCCTGCCTGCTGAAGCTTACTGTCATCCACCTGTAGAAGATGTAGCAACGCAGCAGTGCGAGCAATCGCAACTTCATGGGCAATTTGATCAAGACGAAAAGCTGATTCCCCGAAAAACCGTGCTGCATTTTCGCGACGTTCCTTCATATCTTGCGATTTTTCAAGTTCTGCCACAATTTTTGCGAATGAAGAGAGTGGTTCGGAAAGAACCGACTCTGGAGTGAGACCGATCTCACCCAACGATTCTCGTCGTATAAAGTCTTGATCAACTGAAACAGGCCCTGCTACCGATCTCAACAGATCTTCCATCCAACCAATCGCTTGTTCACCAAGAAAAGCTGAAACAAGGGTTTCTCGTTCCGCAACGCTATCAACTTTGGCTAGCGTTTTTGCAAACATCTCAACTGGTACTAAACCTGCTCCTCCCTCCCAATCTTCTTTTTCTGGCTCAAGAAAATCTTGCCAACGCACCCCCAGGTTCCGAACGCCTTCGACATGTTCTGCCTGCGTCAAGGCTGCCCGACTCGTTGCCTCAAGAAGGCGTGACCCCATTGCTAATCTCTCAAAAAGCCCGGAATGAACAACTCTCACTTCCTCAAAGTCGTCTTGATCTGCATCTCCTGGATGATAGAAATCCAGACGTAAGCACTCGAGTTCGCGTCGCTCATATTTCGGGGCATGCTCAAGATCTGTTTCAAATTCCGCTTCGTGCCGCCAACGTAGCGAGTTCGTAAGCCCGTAAATAAACACCGTAAAGAAATCAATACGAGGGTCAATGTCCTGCCATATTGCAACGCCCCAACGCTCTTCACCTGGCTGGATAAGATGCTCGGAAATTGAAACACTGTCGTGCAACATGTCAGACGGAATTTTTTCTCGACGGCTGATTTGACCAAGTGCAGCCGAAACGATCCGGTCAAGATGATCTTGTTGCTCTAAAAGCCCCTCATCTCGACTAAGTGCCTCGTGGGTCTCAAAAACAAAATGAGGCTCGAAGCGAATCGGCTGATTAATAAGCTTGGTAGTCGGCTTGGTAAGGTCCTCGTTACCATCCTCATCTTTCTCGAAAACAATGCGGCGAGTAGTACCACTTTGCCCAGAGATGGCCGTAACACTTTCATTAGCAGCAATATTTCGAACTCGGTACACCAGATACCACACCCGCTCTCGATGAGCCTCGAGAGTTGTTCCGGGCACCTCAACTTCCATCGTACGAGGTGGCCTGTATGCAAACTCAAGGCACCAGACATCCCGCAAAAATTGTCGATTACTTGCTAAACCAAGAAGCGTTTCGTGTGAAGGAGCGTGGGACGGATCCCAGGCTCCGCCTCGGCCTTGAGCTAACTCATGGAGATTTGCTTTCTGAGAAACGTCATTTACCGATCGATCTGGCGGAATCACAGTGAGGCTTTTTGTACTCGGGAGATCTGCTCCAAAAGCTAATGACAAACTTGCGGAGCTAATACACACGGATGTACAGAAACGCACGAGTTGCTTTATCCCACACATGACATGCTCCAGGCATCATTCCAAAAGTCTTAACGACGCAAATTTTCCAACACCATTATCTACAAGAGTGATTAAAAACCCAAGCTTGATCCCCTGCAAAATCCATCGCCCAGTTTTTATTCAGACTTATAGCTACTCTTATTCGCACTTATAGCTACCTTCGAATCATCGACTTCAATCCCCGAGGCATTCAACAATTTCCCTTGGATACTCCGCTTCACACTAATATCTCGATATCCCAAAAAGCATTCCCGCGTATAGAACGCAACACAAAATCTTACTCGTTCTCAACGAATCTTCTTTTCATGCCGCCATTTTATTTATTTCGCCTGGCTCACCTTGGCGACTTGGCAAGACAGCGGCATCGACTTCAGAGGCTAGGCTATGGTAATCCGAAGCTCCATTAGAGTCATGGGCATACTCAAAAATTGACTGCCCAAAACTCGGCGCCTCGGCCAATCTGATATTCCGACGAATTCTTGTCTGAAACACTCTGGCATCTTTCCACGATGGGTGACCACCTGCCTCAGCAAAAAAAGCTTCCACATCTCGACCGACCTCGGCAGCGAGACGCGTGCCCGCCTCGTAAAGGCAAATTGCTACACCGAGCAAGCGCAAGCGAGGATTAATATGTTCCGCGGATAGTTCAATTGTTTCGAGCAATTTACTAAGTCCGTGCAAAGCAAGGAAATGAGGCTGTAACGGCAGCAGCACCTCATCAGCAGCTGCCATCGCATTTAATGACAGAAGCCCTAAAGATGGCGGGCAATCAATGATTATGTAATCAAATTGTGGTCGCTGCGACGTACCAACAGTTGTTTCATCATTTCGTAAAGAACTATTGCACGAAGGGTCATCTCGTAATCTTTCACGCAGAATCGACTCCCTGCCTGAACGACCCGCGAGAGACATTTCCGCTACTGAAAGATCAAGATGTGAGGGTACGACCCAAAGGTTTTCATGAGCATGAACAGTCGCTGCCGCGAGGGGTTGATTGTTCACCAAGACGTCATAAGCCGTGTATGGAGCAGAGCCCGGCGAAACACCAACATGAAGCGTTGCGTGTGCCTGAGGATCGAGATCAATAAGACAAACTTTTTTCTCTAAACGAGACAGTGCTACGGCAAGATTTACTGAAGTGGTTGTTTTGCCAACACCCCCCTTTTGATTCGCTATCGCAATCGATCGCATATCACTAGCCTCTCGGAATCGGTGCTGAAAAAACTCACATGGGAATTACCGAATCAACCGTCACTCCAGAAGACAATAGCTTCGGTAAGATGTTCAGCAAAAGACCTGTTTTGGCCATACAATTGAGAAATATGGCTGTTTCAGCTCTATTCAAGCCATTTGGCAGTGCTCTCAACCCAAGTTCTCAGCCCATTTGCCATTTTCCCGAGAGCAATACGCCCAGGCCTCCCAACGACCGTGAGGTTCGCTTCTTGAGGA
>JABHNP010000369.1 GCA_018694455.1 Planctomycetaceae bacterium
CGAGTTTCGAACCGTCCATCACGCTCCAGCACATCCGTAATGAGTTCAACAAGATCCTGATCGTCATCAACGACGAGAATTTTTCTACGGCCACTCTCTAACGCATCGGTCGGAATACCATTGTCTCTCATAAAGAGGAACAGCTGGTCTCGTGGAATACGTCGAAAACGACTACCTGGAACTCGAAAACCCTTTAACTGACCAGAGTCAAAACAACGAATAATCGTCTGCTGGCTTACCTTACAAATTTTGGCCGCTTCACCAGTCGTGTACACAGTCTTTTGCATCTGCCTACCACCCTCTCTCTAGCCACTATTGGCTAGTCAAAACGGATTCTCCATCACGACCCTTATGCCATGATGTTGATTCCTAAGGCCTCCTGATTGCCATCGATCGGCATCTTGCTCGATCCACCGATTGGTCCATTTCAACCGATCGGCCCCAGACCTCCCCGCATTCCTTCTCGGAGAGAATCGCCCAGGCACTATATGGAAAGAACAGCTAGGAAACAGGCGACCTTTACGGGCCACCCGCAGGGCTTACCCTGCCTGCCATCCTTGCCACATGTCGAACTCTACTGACATCTTACGTAGTGAGTCAACACCAACAAAACACCTCAAACCCCGCTGTTTTTTACAACTACTGCATTTACTCAAACCTTTTTTTCTCAGCTGAGTGAAATTCATGAACAAACACCCTACCTCGCGAATAGGACCAACATCTCTTATACCCCCACACAGCTTCCACCTTAAGGATTCCTGCGTTGTCAACCAGCCATTGCCACGAAAATTTAGCGTAATTCACCAACTGGTGGAATCACTACCTCAAAAAGTTCAATGACAGGCTCTGAAGAGACACTGATAGTTGCAAAACGACCATACGTCAGCGACGTGACCCCGGGCTTGAGACCTGGGCAGAGTTTTTGGAAATGTGGACCTGGTACGACTTCAAATAAAGCGACGCAGCGAACGTCCCGATGTAAATCAGCCTCAATCAGTATTCGCCCCAAGGGTGTGCCGCCCGCCTGTATACGAGTGACTACGTCTTTTGGTAATCGATCTTTTGTGATTCTTACAATACCGTACTGAACGACATGCTCATGACCTTTGGGTAGAGCCCGTAAGCACAGCGACGAACCAAATTTGGAACTCTGAAACTGCGGGCTTGTAAGCAAGATTTCTCTTGTATAAAAAGCTTCACCATCAACCTTATCCGCCCTGGCTTTGACGACATCAAGTGACACCGCATGTCCATGAAATTTTTCCATCGCCACCGTCATATGCGAGTGGTGCGCAAGGAGGGAACGGAAAGGTTCAATGACACGACCTTGAGGAACCACAGAAACGCTGCCAAATTTCTTCAGAGGAAGAAACTGAGCAATGAGGTTTTCAACGCACCGAGCGGCGTCATTTTCTGAGGAAGGCCTTTTTTGGATCACCATGCATACAGTATGACGCCAAATTTTGAAAACGTGCACCCACTCAAAAAAACAGCGATTTAAACGCCACTTTTTACCGTCGTTAGCTCATCAATTGCCTGTTGGGGCACTGCCAGGTCTAGAAGGAACTCCAGAACCTCTCGTAATCTCGAATACTGACAGTCTTTAATTGCATCAGCCGCAAGTTGTCTTTCGACCTCAACGATCTGCGCTGCTTTTTTGAACACACCAGCCTGCCCATACAACCGCCTTGCCGTGTGTACAGGTGAGTATGCTTTGTGGACAGAGCTTTCTTCGCCAGAGCACGCTTTTCGCAATTCCAATAATTCCAACCGACCAGGTTTATTGAGATTTTCGATCGCTAATGCCCACATTACCGTCGGTCTACCACCAAGAATATCACCAGCGACTCTTCTGTCGTTTTCAAGATCACCTTGCCAATCCTTTAAATCGTTCAACACCTGAAACCCTGTCCCAACGTGCAAAGCATATTGACTTACAGAAAGGGCATCAGAAGGCTGAAGCCCAGCAAGGCGGATGCCCATTGCCACCGCAGCCTCAAATGCCGGAGAAGTCTTCAAACCATAGATCTCTAGACATTCGGCGGACGTCACATCGCCACCTACTTCCCGCCACCATAATTCAGCGCCTTGACCGCGTGATAATCGCACATGGGCATCAGAGAGAATCGTGAGAAGGTCACTCCGAACACTTGGCGGACCATCTAGTCCAGCAATTAACCGGTACCCGGCACCCACAAGATAATCACCGATGTTGATAGCTGCCGGGATTCCATGCTCAAGATGCACTGTAGGCTTCCCGTAGCGAGCTATATCGCCATCCTCGATGTCATCGTGTACAAGAGACGCCTTGTGGAAAATCTCAATGGACACTGCAGCGGCTCGCGCTGTGTCACGGCTAACACCATTCGAGTGCTTGTCTGCTTCATGGAAATCAGCGCACAAAGCATCATATGCAGCAAGCGTCACGAACGGGCGAAGGAACTTGCCGCCTCGGCCTAAAAATTCGCCAGCAAGCTGAGCAGTCACATCAAGTGAGTGGCTGGTGACATGCTTGTTTTTGCCCTCGTGTTGCATGACGGAGCCGAATCCGTCACCAAGAGAATACCGCTGCGCAAGTTCACTGATCGACCTGCCTGAAAAAAGCTCCGAGGCTTCACGAAGCAAGGGGAGGTAGTCGCCGACTGGGCCCGGTGTCCCACCCGCCACTCCAAGTAAACTCAGCACCCATTCAACATCAATGCCAGCATTCAGAAGACCTTCATTACATGTTCCGGTTTTGGCTAAAGAGACATCCTTACTGTGAAATGGAACTGCAGCTACTGGAAATGCAAAGGCTGGGAGCATTCCGAATGCCTTTTCGAGGTCATGTAATTCTGCAACACCGAGAATTCCCTGATACTGGCCTGTTAAAAGACTTCCAATTGCCGCAACAGCGCCCCTACTGGATTCAACAACCCAGCCACTGTCGTGTGCGGCAGACCAAATAGTACCGATACCACAACTCGGGCCACACACTACTGGACAACTTTCCTCCGACACTGATTGTTTTGCAATTGGGCAGTCCGGTAAGAGCAATAATCGCTGGCCTGCAGCAGTGGACGCAATCTGATACCGCCATACCTCTGAAAGAATCGTGACCATCGTCCAACCTGCGAATGATATATCGGCATGTGCTCTTTCAACGAGACTCATGGCCGCTTTGCGCAACCCATCACGTGATTTAACCGCTGCCGGCAATCCCTCGCAGGACCAAGAAGCAACCATATCGGACGCTAATGCTCGCAGTCGCTCACGCATGCTTTTGTTCGGTGGCACCTGCTCAGCACTAACACTTGCTTCGGATGGGGTAAGTCCATTCGGTTTTGAGCGGAATAGGTTCTTTGGCTGACCCAATGTGGACGGCATAGAAAACTC
>JABHNP010000063.1 GCA_018694455.1 Planctomycetaceae bacterium
CCTTTTTTGCCTTCTCACACGCTTCTTGAAGCCGCTGCAGCGCCATGGTGTCTTTTCGAAGATCAATGCCCTGCTCCTTCTGAAACTGATCGGCAACGTGGTTAATGAGCGTCTGGTCGAAATCATCACCACCAAGATGTGTGTCACCGTTGGTACTGATAACACGAAACACCCCGTCGGCCACTTCAAGCACGGACACATCAAATGTCCCACCTCCGAGATCAAAAACAGCAATTTTTTCCTGAGCTTTACTTTCCAGCCCGTACGCCAATGCAGCTGCAGTCGGCTCGTTAATGATTCGCATCACCTCGAGGCCGGAAATCTGCCCTGCATCTTTTGTTGCCTGTCGCTGCGCATCATTAAAATAAGCTGGTACCGTAATCACAGCTTTATTGACTTTGTGGCCGAGATAGCTTTCGGCCGACTCTTTAAGTGACCGCAAAACAGTTGCTGAAATTTCAGGCGGTGTAAATTCTTTGTCACCAACTTTTACTTTTACGTAGTCTTCTGGACCACCAACAACTTCGTAGGGAACGATCTTCTCTTCACTTGCAACCTCGTTATGGCGACGACCCATAAAACGCTTGATCGAATAAATCGTGCGGGTTGGATTCGTCACCGCTTGACGCCGTGCGATATCCCCAACAAGCGTCTCGCCTTTGTCATTAAAGGCCACAACACTAGAAGTTAGACGATTACCCTCTTTGTTCGCAATTACCTTTGGCTCTTTACCTTCCATCACCGCAACAACTGAATTTGTTGTTCCGAGGTCGATGCCAATTATTTTTTCACCTTGTTTTGTTGCCATGTTTGTGCTCCTCCTTCAATGTCCAAACGTGTATATTTTGCCGGATGACCGTCCAGTGTCTTCCACTGTTCGGGAACATGATCAGCCGCCGCTGCTCATCAGTCTTTGGGCCAGTTTTGTCGGCCTGTCCCGACATCAGAAGAAGATTGCAAAGCCCGTGCCATAGCCGCAAAACCCTTGCTTCTGACGCGAGTAAGACACAAAGCTAAAAAAACAGCGTGTTTACGGCAACAGTCTTCGAGGTACAGTGGAGTCAGGGTGGCCACAGCCACCTTGAGACTGCCATTTTGACGGTCTGGCCTGTGCACTGCTGATTCTCATAATCTTCAGCTGCACGGTGCATCACAACACGCAAACGTGGGGTATGGTGTGTACTCCATCCAATTTATTTTTTGGATACAAGTTTCGATTCAAATTGAGTGAACATTATGGCATCACGCTCGTCCAAGGCACCCCGCAAAAAGACTACCAAAAGAAAGCCTGGCTTAGCCACCTTACGGAAGCGAATCGATACAATCGATCATGAACTTGTTGAACTCATGAACAAGCGTGCCGACGTTGCTCGGGAAATTGGTCACATCAAGTCTGCGAGCGGTGAAGTCACATACGATCCATCTCGAGAAGAACTCGTCTTAGACCGAGTCGCCGACGCTAACGAAGGGCCTCTTGCTGAAGACAGTCTTAAATCAATTTTTCGGGAACTTATTTCTGGCTCACGAGCAATCGAACAGCACCTACGAGTAGCCCACCTCGGTCCCGCCTGGACATACAGCCATCTTGCTGCACTTCACCGTTTTGGTAACGCGGTCGAATTCGTACCAGTCTCAAGTATCTCAGCAGCATTCGAAGAGGTCCATGCGGGCCATTCTCACTATGGTGTTGTACCTCTTGAAAATTCTACCGACGGACGCATTGCAGACACCCTCGACAACTTATCGCGGATGGCTGTGAAAATCTGCGCTGAAGTACCATTACGAATTCACCATAATCTTCTTGCTGCCTGTGAACGCCACGACGTACGGAAAGTCTACAGTCGGCCACAGGCACTTTCACAATGCCGAAACTGGCTCGCTAGACACCTCCCTAATGCGCAGTTAATTGAGGTAACCAGCACCAGTGCCGCCGCTGAAAAAGCGACACGCGAATCAAAAGCAGCAGCGATCGCCAGCCGACAGGCCGGCATTCACCACGGCCTTTCGATACTTGCGGAAAACATCGAAGACATCGCCGGCAACACAACACGCTTTGCTGTGATTGGACACGCTGACGCCAAGCGAACCGGTCGGGATAAAACCGCATTGATGTTTGAAATAAAACATCGTCCCGGGGGACTCGCAGACGCTCTTGCCATTCCGAAGCGACAGAAACTGAACCTGACATGGATAGAGTCTTTTCCCCTTCCCGGTGAGAAGCGGGGCTATATTTTCTTTGTCGAACTCGATGGTCACCGTGATGATCTCCGGGTCCGACGAGCAATTGCTTCGCTCGAAAAACGATGTACTCGCGTTGCTATTCTTGGCAGTTATGCTGGCGCAAGTCTCGTTGGTTAGCACAGCACATGTGCATGCGAGACAAATGGCATAGCCACGCCTAGTCCACAGCACGTTTTCGAACTAGACTACGCTCTCGCTAGAACAACAACATCTACCTACAAGAACGAAGGAATGAGAATGGGTACCCGCCGTCGTATAGTTGCTGGCAACTGGAAGATGAACCTTGACCGCGCCGGAGCAGTCGCTCTTGCCGAAGCTGTCGCCTCTGGTGCCACTTCATCTGTTGGCTGCGATCTCATTCTCTGTCCACCCTCTATTTATCTTGCCGCAGTCGCCAACGCCCTCAAACTTGGCGATGGCAATAACCCATCTGGTGTTGGGCTTGGTGGCCAAAACCTTCACGATCAACCAAAGGGTGCTTTCACCGGTGAGATCGCTGCAGCAATGCTCGTTGATATTGGGTGTTCGTCATGCATCGTGGGTCACTCCGAGCGGAGAACACTCTTTGGTGAAACAGACGCTATTGTCAATGAAAAAGCCAAAGCCGCTCTCGCCGCCGGCCTGACCCCTATTATTTGCGTCGGTGAAACCCTTGAGGAACGCGAGCAGGATCGCACGGCGGCAGTGGTTACCGCGCAAATTACGGGTTCTCTCAAAGATTTCAGTCCGGCAGATCTTAGTGCGTCTATCATCGCCTATGAACCAGTCTGGGCGATTGGAACAGGCAAAGTCGCCACACCAGAACAAGCTCAGGAAGTTCACGCTTTAATCCGTCAGCAACTTGCCACTCTCACTGACGAACAAACAGCAAGTCAGGTTGTGATCCAATACGGTGGCAGCGTGAAGCCTGATAATGCCGGTATTCTTGCGGTTCAGCCAGATATCGATGGTGCACTCGTTGGGGGTGCAAGCCTCAAAGCTGATGACTTTTTGGCAATAGCCAAGCATTTTGCCCACGCAAGCTAATTTGGTTTCATCGGGATAGCCCAGAATGGCTACGGACGATACATTGTTCGTAGTTCATCTGATGCTGATAGCCTTCGTATTTTGGAGAATCCATTCGCAATGTTCATGTTCGTTCGCTTTATTCTTGGCTTCATGCTCGTTGCCACGTCGATCTTTCTCATTCTGTTGGTACTTATTCAGCGAGGCCGCGGTGGTGGACTTGCTGGTGCACTCGGTGGGATGGGCGGCCAAAGTGCATTTGGCACCAAAGCTGGCGATCTCTTCACGAAAATCACAATCGGCGTTGCAACCTTCTGGATTCTACTGTGCATTCTCTCGATTAATGTACTTGGAACTCAGCAGTCTCTTTTCAGTACAAACCTTGGGGCAGCGGCACCGGAATCTATGGAAGGCCTTGGTACGACTGAAGCGATTCCGTCAGAGTCCGACCCTGAATCAAAAAACGACTCCACTGAAACTCCGGCTGATGCGAAAACGCCCACTGGAGAAAATGCAGCGGACGCTCCTAATGCTGTGAATCCTAAGGAAACAAATCCGTCGGATGCAGTGGAAGCACCACAAGAGCCACAACAAGAGTCACCACCTTCGTCGTCTGAAAAAACTCAGTCACCTGAGAAACCGGCTGAATAATTCTGGAGAACTATCATGGCCCGCAGCATGACGGGATGCGGTGAAGGTTTTGCTGATGATCAAGGCGTTGCCTGCAGAGTAGAGATTCGCAGTGTCAATCACCGGCACCTGAAGTGTAGTATCCGTACTCGCGAAGGGTTCCATCTTCTTGAACCGAGACTCGAAGCGATCATCCGAGAGCGCATCAAGCGTGGTAGTCTTCAAATCACACTCGAAGTCAGTGGGTCTGCAGTTCCAACTGGCCGAAGGCTTGATCAGGACCAACTTGCTGCCTATCTCGATGACTGGGAAGCATTCTGTGATCACCGTGGCATAGCCACTCCATCGACAATCGACCCATTACTTGGTCTGCCAGGTGTCTTGCTTGATGCTCCACCTGATGCATCGGCCGTAGAAGCAACGTGGCCCGTTGTTGCTGCTGCAACCACAGCAGCCGTTAGCCAGCTTGACACCATGAGAACTGCAGAAGGAGCCGCTCTGTTCGCTGATCTCCAACAGGCATGCGTTGCAATTGGTGAACTTGTTGAGCAGATTCGCAAGCGTGTACCGGAGGTTGTTGCTGAACACCGGCAACGACTTCTTGACCGTGTTGCGAAAGTACTGGAAACACATCAAGCTCGCCTGGACGACAATGATGTCATTCGTGAAGTCGCTCTCATTGCCGATCGATCAGACATATCTGAGGAACTTGTCCGGCTTGAAAGCCATATTGAACAATTCCGCAGCCTGCTCCAGGACACTGCTCCAGGTCGAAGTCTAGACTTCCTCGCTCAAGAACTTGGACGCGAGGCCAACACCATCGGATCGAAGTCTGTCGATGTTGCTATCGCCCACGC
>JABHNP010000062.1 GCA_018694455.1 Planctomycetaceae bacterium
CTGAAAAACAACTTTATTCCAATCGTCATAATCATTTGCTTGACCATCACCGAGGCCGCTTACGCCGTGACATTTCACGCAATTCGCTTTGTTGCCGTAGAACAACTCTTTGCCTTTCGCAATCGACGCGACCATATCAAGACCAGATGGCATATCAGGCACGTCGATGATTGCATCATCTGCTACCGCCCACATTTCTGAGACCGGGTCAATGATCTCCTCAAACAGAAACTCCCGAGACTGCGGCAGAACACCCTGATCTTCATCATCAAGCTCAAAATAAGCTCGCATTAACGCCAACTCAACTTCACCTCGAATGCTTAAATATTTTACATACTCTGCAAGCGCTTCGATCTTGGCATCACTCAGCAATGCGAAAGATGGCATAGAGCTCCCTGCCAGCCCATTTCGCAGCACCATAACGAGATCATCGTGAGTAGGCTTATCGGCACGCTCTGTGCTCTTGAATTTAAAAACACCTGGACGGTAATCCCGAGGATATGGGTTCAGGAAAGCTGCGGTTGGCCCCATTCCATCACCAGTGATGCCATGGCAGTGGGAACAATGCTCTCTGTACAAACCATTTTTCCTACCAACGATATCGCTTCGAACAGGGCCAGCAGCAAGTTTTAGCTTCGCACTATCAAGGCCGATTTCGGGCGGAGCAAGCGGCTCATCTGGAGTTCCAAAAAGGGCGGCAAGAATCGTAGCGACTTGCTGCTCTTGAGAAGAAGTAAGCCGTTGCTTGGACGACTCAACAAGATTCAAACGAAACGAAGCGGCTGGTGTCTGGCCACAACCAACAGCCACGAGAGGGATGCAAATACCGCATACGACAGCTAGTAAGTTCTTGGTTCTTGCCTTAACCAATGGGGATGTCACATTACGCCATGCAATCACGTTGTTCACAACGACTGACTCCATTTAAGTTTAAATCTCTTTTCCACTCTAATATAAGGATAGACCTTCACCAGACCTCTGGAACCCACCACCCTTCGGGCGAGGGGACCGTCGGCCTAGGCTGCCAGTCTACCCGCTAATTGAATCGGCCGGTATTTCAAGTGTTCCAAGATCCCGATCTTCATTTTCTTTGAGCGTGATCTTAAACCGTCCTTTTGAATTCCATTGTAGCTTCGGCTGATCGAGACTTAGGGCACCGCTCCGTCCGGTAGAGCGTTCATGCCAAACTTGAAACTCAAGTGGTTCTCCGGCAGGAAGATCTGGAATCTCAAACGTTCCAGTGCTAGATGAAACAGCTACATATCCATCCTCACGAAAAACCGCATATGCCTTCATCCATGGATGAATATTACAGGTCACTGAAACAGGCAGACCCGTTTCCCGACCGGGTGTAAAAACAGTCGAATCACCCGAAGGAATAAGTTGATTAAAACTGCTTCCTGAGATATTCGTGTTGTGGCCAATTGGATCGCTGTTCTTTACATCAACATCCTGACCAACTCGGGCCGCAAACACGGGTGTCATAAATTCACAATTTTTCTGATCGAAAACTAGCTTTTCAGCTGCCTTTTTATTTTTCACACGGCTCGACTTCCTCAGAAAAATTACGACATTTGCCAAACCCTTGCTCGACTCATCAACAACTAGGCTCTGCTCGAAAAGCTTCATGCCATCCTTCGAACACACTGCCAAATCCTTATCGACAACAAGTGCCTTCGGAGCACCAACAGCCCCGGTGAAGACAAACTGCCCTTTCAGAGATGCCCACCCAGTTCCGACTGCCTTTTGCTCAACTTTTTCGCTGGAACTCGACTCTTTACCGAGAGCCTCTCGTAGCTCACGGACAGCCGCCATGTCCGGCTCAGGACCTGCAACTCGCTCCCTACCACAACCAAGGCACAGAGTTACCGACCCCAGCAAGAACAACATTTCAAAACGGCAATTCAGCATCTCAGTCGATTTTCATCCTCTTCAAAAACAGCCTAATCAATCAGGATTGATTATAAATTAGTTAAACACCTTGCCATCAACAACGATATCACCAAGATCAGTACCGCCCTCTTCGACAGTAAAATCTATGCGGCCTCTTTTTGCAGAAGTCTTTTTACCGCCGAGGGTGAACTCGTCGAGGTAGCCGCCTTTTTCGTGCCACAGTTGAAATTCAAGTTCTTCCCCAACCGGTAGGTTTTCGATTTCAAAACTTCCGTCTGCACTAGTAACAACGCCATAGGGATTCGGACGAATCACTAAATACGCCTTCATCCAAGGATGAATATTACATGTTACCGATGCAGGGATCGCTTCATCACGACTAAACGTAACGTCCGAAGAGCCGTTGCTCGGAACGAGACTATTGCTAGGAGAATTCTTCATTGTCGCAATATTGCTGTTATGGCCGACGGGGTCAGAATTTTTAATAGTCAGCGTCTGCCCTGTTTGAACAAACCCTACATGCGGCTGAAAGCGACAATCCTTATTATCAAGAACAAGAGGAGCTGATTTCGAGCCATCCTCGAGATCTGGATGTACAGTAACACCTTTTGATCGAACAAATAACACCACATTAGCTATCCCGTTGTCTTCGGAAACGACAAGTTCCTCATTCACGAGTTTATGTTTTCCGCACACTTCAACATCCTTATCGGCAGTGATTTCAGCAGGAGCAGGGGGATCGCCATCGAACACGAACCTACCTTTTAAACTCGCCCATTCAGCGGCGTGAGACTGCCCTGCGAGTACTACAAAGAGCAGGCCGAGAAAAATGATCGTGATCGTACGACTTAAACTTCGATTTATGCCTACGGGAATGTTGCTACGAGCCATGCTGAAACCCTTTCAAAGAGGAGATTGTATCTGAATAACGCTACCGTCAGCCTGTGAGCCTTGAGATGACTCCAGCACAACGCTCGCTTGTTTTACGTACACCGCATCTGTACCAAGTGATACATCGCGACCTAGTTTTGTGACGTCGTTCGACGCCGGTTTATCTACTTTCACTTGCTCGCCAGAGGCCTCCGAGCCATCTGCTTTCGGAGGGGTTGCCTCCTCAATCGCCTGACCGTCAATTGGCTGAGATGCCGCCTGAGGAAGATATGGCTCAAGTGAGAATTGACGTTTCGTGAATTCATCGTAGTGCATAAGTAGATCTGTGAGAGCACCTACCTGCTGCTCGCTATCACCGACATATAGATCTTGGCTAACTGGCTTATCATGAGGAATATTTACAGGCATTCCTGTGTACGGAAGAAGCCTTTTCGGATTAGCTATCCAGTCATGCACATAATCCGGACGTAGCCGCTCGTGGACACGCTCAAGTTGAGGGGCAAGGGCTTTGAGACTGCCCGGCGGCGAGTAGTCACCAACAAGGTGGCATTTCACACAGTAATTATTATTGGTTACTATTTTCATTGCTCCGTCAAGATGCCCAGGATGCCGCTGCTCGGCAATATCAACCGACGATTCATCAAGGCGAGAATCGTAGACGTACGGATACTCAGCTCCATCTACCGCAGAGAAATAATCGACGAGCGCTGCTGCTTGACTCGATTGAAGATTAAATTTTGGCATTCTCAATACAGCAGAAGGTCGAATCGGATGAGGGTTGAGGAAGAACTTATGGAGCCATGGAGACTGCACTTTCCTGCCTTCACCAACAAGTGGTGGTGGGAGCCACCCCCACGCATCACTGGGCTTCACATTCGGATTAACTTCTTTTTCATCTTCAATAACAACCGGGAAAAGAAGCCTCGCGAGATCCCCACCCTTCGCTGGATAGTGTTTCCCTGCCCGGATCGCATCTTCAGGCACGAAGACATTTGGCCCACCTACAAGCCTCGCTTCGCCGTCGATCAGCGCATCTTTCCAAAGCATTACAGGCCGATGGAAAATAACGTCTTCTTCATCTGGCTCAACTGGTATCCCATCTTCATCAACAAGCTGTGGATTGCCTGTTTCAGGATCAAGAATGGGCATACCAACCAGCGACGTGTGCCTTCTGCCAACGGTGTCGATATCGAGAGAATCCTGTACCTGATCCGGCGTAAAGTGACCCTTCAAGAATGGATAGTCACGAAAAACGGGTGGTTCGCCCATTGTCTCTGGCTCATAAGCAAGGTCCCAACGATCCATCTGCAACGCATGGCAACCAGAGCAATTAAATCGCTCTGCAACAACGAGACCATCAAGCCGTGCCTTTTCTCGAGGCGTTGCATGGTACACAAATTCGGTTGCCGGCGGTTCTGCAACAAGCCCAAGAACAAACGTCATCACCTCTTCCCGCTCTTTCGCATGAAACGGGAACTGCGGCATTCGATACCGTTCATTGTACGATTTATTTTCGACCTTTTTGTAATCGTAACTTCGCGGACGTTTCAGTTTCTGCCAGAGAAACCCTTCCCGCTCGTGCGCGAGCAGCTTCTCAAGAAAGTATCCTGTATCCGAATCAACACTCTCCGGCGAGACATGATCGTGTTCTTCCTCCACGCCATAGGCGAGATCAGTTGCAAACGTATCGTCTTCTTCGAAGGCAACATCACTACTCGCGTGCTCTTTTTCACCATGGTCAGTATCACCATGATCATTCCCATGGCCAGCCAGATTGCCATGAGAAGACATCATCCCCTTATGCGGATCATCGTGGTGACCACCATGCGAAAGATCTTTCATGACAAACTGAACAACCTGCTCAAAAGCGATTCTCGAAGGGTCTTTTCTGCCCCAATCCGCGAGGGCCGCACCAGCAGGCTTCGCATCCTCAAAACCTGGGATGTCGTGACACGAGTAGCAAGCAAGCTTCCCAATGGTTTTTTTGCCAACATAGTTGAGCAACACTTCATCTCGATCGGCAGTTGCCAGCCCGACAAACACGTCCTCATCACCTCGAATAACAGTGTCTTCAGGCAGCCCATTACGAAGAACCGTTGCTGCCTTCTGTGATGGAAAACGACTTTCTAAATACAGCGTCGCAAGCTCTTCAAGCGCCGTCCTCTCATCGCTGGACATCGATGCCGAGGGGATATCCTTTGGACTCCAACCCTCAGTGGACTGCAGTAGATACGCAACAGCATCCGCTGCCGGATCACTTATCGACCCATCATCATGTGTGACCGGCTCGAGCAACACGTTTGGCATGATTGTTCGAGGGTGATAAGCAGCTGGATTACGAAGCCAACTGTAAAGCCAACGAACACCATTAGGTTGACTCGCTACCTTCGCTCCGATTCGGGATAGCTCTGGGCCATGGTTGCTTTTTGCTGCAGGAAAATCTTCATGCTGGTGGCATGCAAGACATCCTCTTACTTCAACAACCTTCTTCCCTCGGACAGGGTCAGCAGTTGCAGTAATACCATCGTATGGAGCTATGTACGTAAATGGCTGGCTGCTTGAAGTGAGATAAGCAATCATCGAGCGTATTTCAAGAGGCTCATACCGCTCAGATTCCTCAAGCCCTGCTCCTTCAAGGTGCTCCCAGAGCCCAAAGAACCGTGGCATCTTGGTCGACGGACGAAAATCTTGAGGATTACGAAGCCATGCATACAACCAATCGAAACCAACCTTCGATGCCACGTGTCGAAGACTTGGCCCTACCTTTGGAAACATTCCTGGAGTCTCAGGTGTTTTCAGAAGCGTTGAAAGAACATGGGTTCGACCAGAAAGTTTTGCATCATCGCCGAGCGACGCATCTGCATCTATTGCTTCGCGAAGTCGCTGTCTGGCGTCATTTCCGTCTGGGCTTGAGACGACGTCTTGGACCCAATTATTGAAGGTTCTGCCCATCTCTTGGGCGCCGGGGTCAACAGAAACAGCTTGGGCAACTTCGTGGTAATTCGGCTCAAGACGAAGATCGGGGCCAACTCTCTGCTCAGGACCTGACCAGCCTTTGATTTCATGGCAGCCATAACATCCATACTGCCTAATTAAATGGTAGCCGGCAACAACTTTTGGCGCCGGAGGCTCTGGAAATCTATCGCTTGGCTCAAGATCTACGACTTGGTGATGGCATTTCAAACAACTCGATTCCTCAAATCGCTCTGGCAGCATTGGGTAAATCCAGTGGTGATTATTAAACCACCCATACTCATCATGCCAGACATGAGACTGCTTTGGAGTGTTTGGCGAGTGAGAGGACCACTTAAAGCTCGTGGCACTGCCCTGCCCTTGGTGGCAGATAGTACAACCGAAGGTTTTCATTGAGTGTGGACTTGAATCGCTCACGAAAAGATCGAGCCGCGGGTGTGTCGCGTAGGGCTGCGGAACGCCACGCTGGACGTCCAACCTCAAGGGCGAGCCCCACGACACATTCTCCAGCAATGCAGCGACGGCCAAGGCACGCACCGAAGTTCGCCCACCACCCACTGCCGTTATGATGTCACCGCTCTGAAGACCTGCAATCGCCGCAGGAGATTCGGGCAAAACCACACTGACGGTCGGTGATTCCTCGCGAAAGAGACCTTTCGCTGCAAGCTGGAAGCCAAAAACATCTTCCATTTGCTGAAGCTCGCTTTCCCCCTCCTCGAATACTGGTGGCTTTTTGGGGGTCGGGATAACAACCTCAACGCTTGCAACTTCCGGATACGCTGGCTCCGATGGCGATCCCGCCGCCGATTTATCCATGCCTTGATGACACGTGGTACATCTGTCGAACCGAGCAACATCACGAAAATTGTTATTGAGCGTCAACTTTGGAAGCCAAATCTGATCGACCCGCAGCGGGCCATTAAAAGCATCTAGCACAGGCAATTCAAGAACCGTCTTGCCGATGTTAGGCGCCCGATCCGCCAACGCTTTCTTTAGCAGAACCAATGATTGCCGGTGACTCGAAAGATTTTTCGAGGCAGCATCTTCCGTTGCAGTAATCTGCCGAAGCGTGTCTACAAGTTGCTTTCGATGCGTATTCGCTTCCTGGAAAACAAGCGTCGCATCCCTAACCTTTTTTCTTTGCTGATCGGCAAGCACCAAGAGTTCTTTTTGCTTCTCAGGATCGGCTTCACCAGAAACTGCCAATTCGTAATCGGCACGCCGTTTGTCGAGATTCGCCTTCCGTAGTTTCAAACTGCCAGCACTGTTGTCCTCACGAAACCTAGATCTATCTACGATGTCTTGGAACCGCTGCAATAAGTCACCTCGCAACTGAAACCGCTCATCTGGATCCGTAGCGCTCTTCAGTCGAGCAACATCTTCCC
>JABHNP010000061.1 GCA_018694455.1 Planctomycetaceae bacterium
AAACTGATGGATTCTTTGCAGCGCAGATACTCACACGACAGCTGGCGGGATACTTTGAAAGAGATATTGAGCAGGTCCAGGAAGTCCTTTGTAGTAGTCAGAAATCACTAGAAAAATTAAAAGCAGCAGAAGCAGTGATAAATCGCTTGGAGTGTTCTGCTCGAATTGGCATGCGATTGGCAAAGCCCTGGCACGTCATTCTGCTAGGGCCTGTAAATGCTGGGAAAAGCAGTCTCTTGAATGCACTTGCCGGCTATGCAAGGAGTATTGTATCTCGGCATGCCGGCACAACACGTGATGTCCTTGAGACACGGGTTGTGCTCCATGGGTGGGCAGTTGATCTGATTGATACAGCCGGTTTTCATCAGAAGAACAACTTTCTGAAGCCAGCCGCGACAATCGAGAAAGAGGGGATTGAACGTGCCTTGGTTGCAGCGCAAAGTGCCGATTTGATCCTAAGAGTTCGACCGATCAATGAACTCGAGAAGGAATGGTTCTCGTTGGAAAAAGTAGGCAAGGACTATCCGCCGTGTATCAACGTTGGTACTAAAGCTGATTTGCCAGACACTGAGCAGTTCAAGGGAAAATCACATTCAGAAGACTCCGTTGTCACGTCAGCTCGTACTGGGCAGGGGCTCGATGAACTTGTGAAAGTTATTGTTGAAACGCTTATCCCTGAAATGAAAAAGCAAGCAGACTGTTTTTCTAAAGGCGTTCCAATAACATCAGAAGATCGTGATATTGTGAGCGACCTACATCAACAATTAGAAATCTATTCACGAGATTTGTGATCCCGAACCAAAAGTTTTATTGGTACTTCAGTGAACGGTGAGTTTTTTCGGAGCGACGATATAAGGTACCGTTTGTAAGGTGCCGTGAGGCTTTTTGCTGAACTTGTTGACAGTACGATAGTTGGCGGAGCAATATCAACCTGAGTCGCGAAATAGATTCGGACAGGACGTCCTTTGCGGTCAGCAGGAGGTCGAGTGGCCTGCGTGGCAGCATGAATGATTGTATTTAGGGCAGCAGTCGGAACGCGAGACTGACTCTGTCGGAAGAGTCGCTGTGTTGTGTCTATCGCCGCTTTTACATTGCGCCCCTTTGTGGCAGTGACAAATGCAATAGGTGCCCATGGCATTGTGCGAAAAGTGTCACGTAGGTATTGAGCCCATTCACTTCTTTCGACATCCCCAGCATACAGATCCCATTTGTTTACTACCAAGAGAACAGGTTTCTGCTGTTCTACAATCAGGTCAACAAGTTGCTTGTCAACCTTGCCTACCGGCTCGGTAGCATCAAAGAGCATCAAGACAACGTCGGCGCGACGGATGCTTCTTTCAGCACGATGTGTTGAGTAAAAATCGATATCACTCGTCCGGCTTTTTGTCCTTCGAAGACCAGGCGTGTCAATTGCAAGGAAGGAGTGTCCATCTACTTCGAAACGGACATCGATACTGTCTCGAGTTGTGCCTGCAACAGGGCTTGCAATGACTCTCTCTTCTTTTGCAAGAGCATTGACGAAAGTACTTTTTCCAACATTGCGGCGACCCACAATCGCCACTTTCATTTCTGGCAGAGCGGTAGTGGCCTGCTCCTCGTTTTCATCAGTCGTCGGCAGAAGTGCTGTAATGGCTTGCACAAGTTCATCACGATTACGGTTCTGTTTGGTACTCGTGACAATCGGCGATCCAAAACCAAGTCTGTCAAATTCATGCCCTGAGACATCAAATTTTTCATCATCAGACTTGTTCGCGACCAGAATTACGGTTGCTCCAGACTGCCGAAGTCGTAAAGCCACCTCTGTATCAGCAGGAACGCGACCTGTTCGAATATCAACGACAAATATGACAACGCCTGCAGTGGCCAACCCAGCTTCTATCTGCATGTCAATCTGCTCAGTGAGCCCATCAGGGTCGTCGAACCCCATGCCACCAGTATCTATAAGATCAATTGTCTTGTCACCACACTCAATACGCTGGGTGAGGCGATCGCGAGTAACGCCTGCGGTTGGGTCTTCAATTGCAATTCTTCGCTGTGAAAGCCAATTGAAAATGCTTGACTTCCCAACATTTGGGCGGCCAACAATAACGACCTGCGGGATAGGAGATGACATGCTAGGTGTATTCGCAGGGAGGTGAAATATCGAGCTGTTTATGTGCCATGTGCTACCACGGACACAACTGTTTTGTGGCTCACTTCTCTTATAATACCACGCTCTGTGACAATCGCTGTAATGAGGTGGGCTGGTGTCACATCGAACGCTGGATTGAAGGCGGTTGCTGCTGCAGGCGCGGATCGAAAATTGAATGGTTGGAGCACCTCATTTTCGGAACG
>JABHNP010000060.1 GCA_018694455.1 Planctomycetaceae bacterium
CTGAGGCTGCGAGTGGAGGTGGCGGGCAAGTTTTTGTTGGATCACTTGTTCGCTTTGGCTCAGTCTGGCGACCACTTACTCTCCCTCAATTGCCGGGAGGAATGAAGGAGTCTCTGTCTGTTTTCTCCCCAAGGATTGATAGTGCGGCCTTTCAGGCGGGAACTGCGTCTGAAACATTGCAGCCGTTCCTTGAGCAGTTGCGAGTGATTGAACAGGAGATGCAGAAAGCTGAGCGTGCCGATATTGCGAAATTGATTGCTAAGCAGGTTACGATTCTTAATGAGGTCGCCCAGCGTGCCGAAGGTGATGAAAAAGAATTCTGGCTTCGGCAGTTGGCTGAAACACTAGCTGCCGCCGCGCAGGAAGGAACCATGCCTAATGCACTCAATCAGTTGGAAAAGTTGTCTGAGAGTCTGCCTACAGACGATCTCTTGAAATCGTTTCTTGCGTTTCGCCTAGCCTCTGCGAGATATGCAACCAGTATGCAGGGACCAGATGCCGATATTGAGAAAGTTCAGGTTGTCTGGCTTGAAGAATTGGCTGCATTTGTTGAGGCATACCCAGATGCTCAAGATGCGGCAGAGGCAATGCTCCAGATCAGCATCGCAGATGAATTTTCGGGTAAAGAAGAGGTCGCAATACAGCGGTATCAACAGATAGTCGAAAATTTTCCATCTTCAGCATCGGCACGTAAAGCCAGTGGGGCACTTCGTCGGCTGCAGGCTGTTGGTCAACCACTGAATCTTAGTGGTACAACAATTGATGGTCAGGAAATTACTTTGCAACAATTTAAAGGTAAGCCTGTTCTTGTTCATTATTGGGCAACTTGGTGTGAGCCGTGCAAAGTTGACATAGCACGTATTCGTGAACTTCAGGAAAAGTATCAGCGTGACATTGTGGTTGTGGGTATTGCTCTAGATGAAGACAAAGCAGCACTGCAGCAGTTTCTTTCGAAGAGACCATTGAATTGGCCACAGCTCTACGAGCCGGGAGGGCTTGACGGCCGTTTAGCTGAAGATCTTGGTGTGCTGACGCTTCCAACAATGCTTCTTCTCGATAAAGAGGGTATTGTTCTCGAGCGGAACATTCTGGTGACAGATCTCGAAAATAAGCTGAAAAGTGTTGTCACTGATTAGCTGGAGGCAAAGGTGCTATCGAGGATGACTTGCTATAGTGCTGCCAAGCGAAAGTCGTTACGGTCCTTAAAGTAACTTTTGGGATTATTTTCGTGAGGTTTGTCAATGTATCTATGTTTCGCGGTAGCTGCCGCAAACCCCTTGTTTTGCCTTGTTGGACTGTTGCAATTGGTCGGTCTGCTCGTAGCTGGTGCAACTCGTTTTACACAAGGCACACCGTATGAGCGGACTGGGCAGTGGACGTGCCTCGCAGCCCTTGGGCTCATGGGTACGGTGTGTGGTGTCTCGTTACAGCTCGGGCCAGGAATAGCAACTACGAGCGCAGTAACTCTCACGCTAATGACAATGATCGTAATTATTGAGGTGCCCAAACGTCGGACGACTGAGTGAGTAGCCTTGCCAGCCCTTGCTGTTTTTCGTGTCTCCCGTTTCTTGCCCAACTTCTGCCAGCCTGGCACGTTTTTTCCGTAAAATCGGAAAAAAACTCCTTTCTGATACCATCCGTTGCCGAAACTACCTTCATGGAAGTGTTGCCGGATGGCTTCAAAGTGCTGCTGCCATACCGGCTTTAATTTGCAAGGAGGCTTGAAAATGTCGATTAGTAAATTCATCTGTCTAGTTGCGGCAATCTGTGTCACAAGCTTTTCAGGGTTTGTACATGCCGAAGATATCGCAAAAAGCGTTGCAGTTCGTTTGCGAGATTCAGGCACGCTTGATGGGTATCGCGTCAAAGTTCGTGCGAAGCAGGGAACTATTTGGCTTGAAGGTGAGGTATCAGATGCCAAGAATATTGCGGCAGCAGTTGGTTTGGCTGAGTCAACAGCAGGTGTTGAACGCGTTGTTAACAGGCTCGTCGTGGCCTCACGGTCGTCTGGTAGTCAGTCGAATTTAGCCCTGCCTCAGCGTGCTTGGAATGATGCCGGTGTCCGGCAACCTCGTCAGCGGGCTGCACCCGCTCGCGAGTTACAGAGTGCAGAATATGCCCCTAATCCTGCAAGGCAGGTAGCCTGGGCGGATGGCGATGCGGCTAGGCCAGTTGGGCCGGCTGTGAGAGTGCCAGCCCGCATGGCAGAAACCCCTCGC
>JABHNP010000059.1 GCA_018694455.1 Planctomycetaceae bacterium
CGCGTAGAAAATTGTTGGCTCCAAGATGACACGATAGAGATACCGGTTCAGGTTCAAGGTAAACTTCGCGCAAGAATCACTGTCCCTACAGGTACGGATGCCGAACGGCTAGAAGTTATTGCTGCTGCAGAACCCAAAATTGCAGCTTTGCTTGCTGGAAAAACACTTGTCAAAGTCGTTGCGATACCAGATCGAATGGTAAATTTTGTGGTCAAGAAATAAGAGGATCACTGCCGCTTTATTTAAAAGTTGAACAATATGAGTGGGGTGTTCGATAGAATTAGTACGGTTGGAATCATGTCATTCAACAGGTTGTCGTTTTTCAGCGAATGTTGTTTGGCTCGGAGGCCTTTGCAGCGTAGCATTCATGAAGAGGGATCTTTGGTGGTAAATGGCAGCTGTCTATTTTTGCTAAGGTAGCATCAACGCGGAAAGTAACTTGGATGAGTGTGAGCAATGTATTGGCTTTGGTGCTTGGAGGAGGTCGTGGGACTCGTCTATACCCTCTCACACGAGATCGCTCAAAGCCGGCAGTTCCGCTAGCTGGCAAGTACCGCATCATTGATGTACCCCTATCAAACTGTATCAATAGCGGCGTTCAGCGAATATATGTGATGACACAATTTAATTCAGTGAGTCTACACAGGCACATTCGTCGTACATATAGATTCGATGCTTTTAGCGGGGGATACGTTGAGATATTGGCTGCGCAGCAAACGAACGAGGCAATGGCTTGGTACCAGGGAACAGCAGATGCTGTTCGGCAGCACATCAAGTTACTACAGGATTCTGACATCAAGCAGGTGTTAGTACTTTCGGGAGATCAATTGTATCGGATGAATTACGCTGATCTCTTAGCAACTCATGAAGCAAATAACGCGGATGTAACAATAGCTGGTATTCCTGTGAACGACAGTGTTTCGTCAGCATTTGGTATTATGCGTTTTAATTCGACCGGCCGCGTAGAGGGTTTTTTAGAAAAACCAAAAACTGCAAATGAGCTTGACTTAGTTCGAACTGATCCAACATGGATCGAACAAGCAGGTATTCAAGCCGCTGGACGTAGTCTTATGGCAAGCATGGGAATTTATCTTTTTGATCGAGACTGTTTATTAGATCTGCTGCTTAAGACGGATTATCAAGACTTTGGGAAAGAAGTTTTCCCGGCTGCAATACGCGCAAAGCATGTTCAGCTTCACCCCTTTGATGGTTACTGGGAAGATATTGGAACGATAGCCTCATATTATCAATGCAATATCGACTTGGCGTCTTCAAAACCACCATTTGAATTAGCCACACCGCATGCGCCTATTTACTCAAGAGCAAGATTTTTACCCCCGTCCCGAGTCGATGGGGCGAGCGTTCAAGGGAGCCTCATATCAGATGGCTGTACTATTGGTGCTGGGGCTGTAATTGAGAACAGCGTCATCGGTTTGCGATGCCAGATTGGGAAGAATGTCGTTATCCGAAACTCTGTTGTTCTCGGGAATGACTACTATGAGACCCCAGAGCGCATTGAAGTGGATCTATCTCAGAATGTTCCTCCACTAGGCATTGGTGACGGATCGATAATCGAGAAAGCAATTATTGATAAGAATGTTCGTATTGGAAGCCATGTAAAAATCGTTAATGAACGTGGGCTCACAGAACTACCTGATGATGCACAGTTTACGATTCGAGATGGTGTTGTTGTTGTTCCTAAAAATGCTATTTTAGAAAACAATTGGAAACCGTCGTTTAGCTCTACATGAAACAGTTGAAAAAACAGAATTTAATTAAGGATTATTTCATCTCTGCGTTATTCAGCAGATGTGTCTGTTTTTTATTTGTCGTAGGCTCCAAATCTTGGTCAGAATCGCTTTGCCGAGTTTGCTGGCTATCGTTTGTGCAAGTTGTGTCAGATGATTGTGTGATAAGTACGGAACTTTCTTTTGAGTGTTCGTTTTCCGCCCCTTCTTCATGAGAGGCCACAATTACTCGAGAGGTCTGTGGTGATTCCTCATTTGGGTTACGCGATGAGAATGGCGATTCATCTACTTCCAGAGATACGATTGGAGGCCATGGTTTTGGCCGCCGCCAAATTGGTAGAACACCATTCGTCCTAAGTCGGAAATTATTTTGATTCGCAGAGCCCGGTACGGTACCTGAATAGTCAAAGGGAGACGGACACATCGTGCACCCGGTGCTTGCTAAGGAAATAATGCAAAGGAAAAGAAGTTGTGCAGAGAACAACTTCTTGCGATGTGTTTCATGTTGAAAATGCATCTACTTGCCTCCCTTGCCTATTTGCACACAAAGGCGTAATTAAGTACGGCGGCTGTTCCCCGCAATTCCCAAACAACCCGACTGTTTCTTCGGACCGTTAAAGGCGTTATCTCCACAAAAATTTGCAAAGAGCGGCTAGAAAATTTTTATCTTCTATTTCTGAACAAGCAGTTGAGAGCCCTGGCCAAGAATGCCTACCAGATCATTGAAGTCCGCAGAGGACACCAGAAGAACATTGTCTTCGGGGTCTTTCGTGACAAAACTTGGGTCAACGGCAGGTTGAATACGCAATCCATTGCCAAGGATAATTGCAACTTGGTTTGCGGATCGATAACTAACAGAAATTGCCTGAGGGGCTTGGGTCTCAGTGTTCGTTTGAATCTCAAGTAACTGTACCGATGATCCTGTTCGGTCAATAAAGCCTTTTCCAATGGCGGCCGGGAAAGTGCCTGCATATCGCCCACCTACTTGAAGGCTCAGGCGTCTCCTTGAGACGCTGACAACAGCATCAAATGGACCTCTCAAAACTTTAATTCGTTGGCCAGTTATCAACTTGTCAGATTCTAAACCGTTTATCTTGGAAAGAAGTTCCCAGGGAATATTTAATGGCTTCGCTATTGTTTCCAGTGTTTCTCCAACAGCCACAGTATGCGGTGGTAGTAACATGTCTTGCGTCGAATAAATGACGGTACCCGCGAGTTGTCCAAGAAGTCTTTCGAGTTGATGGTTTTCTTCAACGCTTAGGGAAGAGTCATCGTGCCATACTGAGAGAACGGCGAGGGCCTCAGCGTACCGACCTGCTTCGAGTTTATTATGAGCATCTGTCCATGCAGCTGTGAAAGCTGCGGAGGCTGTTTGTGTGGAGGTATCTTTTGTGATGCTGCCAGTTTCAGCCTGAGGTGCTTGTGATTGAGGAGGTATTGCAGCAACAGCCTCAATATATGTTGGTGGCATTTGTTCGCTAGGCAGAGCACGAGGCTGCTCTTGTGCCGACGATTGCGAGGTGAGTGGTGCTGGAGAAGTATTTGCCTGCTGGTTAGGAATACTGCCTAGTGCTTCGGACGGGCTTTGTAAATCTACTGAAGGTGGTGTTGGTACTGATGGCACAAAAGGTGGTGCTTCAGATACAGCTGCAGAAGATGATTCCGAGTTTTGCCATGCCTGATCTGTTTCTTTGGGACCTTTTTGAATTATTGAGTAGGCACCGTACAGAATCATCCCTAGTAGTCCGAGGACAATCAGTGGCCGTAAGGCTTCAAGAGGATCTTTCTGCGGTTCTCTACGATGCTTTGATTTTGATCGACGTGCCATCGAGCATGGTTCCTAACAATGTGGAAATCAGACAACGACCGAGACACTATAGAAGTGGGGGGTTCTGTTCCAGATCGCTTCTGCCAAATGAATTATTTCCTTTGGGAATTTCACGCTTTGCTAAAACGCAAGCTCTAAGATGGGTCAATTGTGGGTGCAAAATAACGCCCAATGAACCTAAATTACCATGTTTGACGCAAGATGTGTGTTTGTGGCACGTAGGTTTGAAGCAGTTTCCTCTCGCTTGTTAGTAGCCATAAGGCCGTTGGAATCTTGTAGTTTTTGATTCATTTCAGACACAGCAGTTGTCATGATTGATGGTTTACTGGTGAAATAGAAGAATGCACCAGAGAAATCTTCTTATTATTGCCATTGTTGTGCCCGGGTGCCTCCTCGCCTTTGCTGCTCAAGATCAAACCGGTCAAGGGAAACGGTTTGCTGAAGTCATTCAGCAAATTAATAAGAGCCACTTTCAGCCAGTTGACTCAGAACAACTTTTCAACGCAGCGATGGATGGTGTCTTTCGTACGCTCGATGATCGTTCTAAATTTATCGAGGCTGTAAATCTTAAAAACTCCAACAAAAAACTAAAGAAAGAGTTTGCCGGTATTGGTGTTGAGCTTGATGCCAATCCCGCGACAGGAAAAGTTTCTGTTGTTGCTCCGGTGTTTGGTGGACCTGCTTGGCGGGCAGGTGTTCGTTCTGGAGATCTCATAGAAAGTGTCAATGGTATTGATGCAAGTGGTCTCGGTCTATCTGAGATAGTGGCTCAGTTTCGTGGAGAGGTTGGCAGTGTTGTTAATCTTCGTGTCAGAAAAGCGGGTGTAAACGATACTGATTCAACAGTTTTTCAAGATATCATCATTCGTCGGCAGAGCATCGCAATCGAAAGTATTCGAGGGGATC
>JABHNP010000319.1 GCA_018694455.1 Planctomycetaceae bacterium
CAAGTTGTGCACCTCCTCGGAGAGATCGGCAAAACTGTTGAAATTGGAAATCGAGTTCTTGTTACTACATTGACAAAAAAACTCGCAGAAGATCTTTCAAGCTATTTTCAGAAACAGAATGTCCGTTGCAGATGGCTCCACAGTGAACTTGATGCATTCGAAAGAGTCGAACTCCTTCGAGACCTTCGCGCTGGTGACTTTGATGTTCTTGTTGGGGTAAATTTGCTGCGTGAAGGAATTGATCTACCAGAAGTCTCTCTCGTAGCAATCCTCGACGCCGACAAAGAAGGTTTCCTCAGGAGTGAAACTTCTCTCATGCAGACAATCGGCCGATCCGCTAGAAACGTTGACGCACGAGTCATTCTTTATGCTGACCGAATCACTGACTCAATGCAACAAGCTATTGATGAGACTCAACGCCGACGCGAAATGCAGAGTGATTACAACGCTGAACATAACATCACTCCAACCACGATAAAAAAGGAAATCCGCTCGGGAATCGAAGCTGAGTCGCAGGCACGGGCAAAAGCACACTCGGCTGTTGGCAACACAGAAGAATCTGCGCAGAAACAGGCTGAATTACTCGAACAACTCGAGGCCGACATGCTTCAGGCCGCTGCTGAACTTGATTTTGAACGTGCGGCTAATCTGAGAGATCAAATAGGTGAACTTCGTGATGGGGTGTCACCGGGCCGTGCTAAGAATCGGGGTCGTCAGGGTAGAAGAAAAAAAACGAGCCGTAGCAGAATACCAAAACCAAAACGGTAGCCCATCACACGGAAAGTGCACATCATGGACACCCAGAAACTACTCAAAAATGTCCTGGAAAAAGAGGAACACCACCGTCAGCTAATCGCATATGAAATTCATGACGGAATTTCTCAGTATCTTTCTGCAGCAATCATGCACCTCGAGGCTTACAAAGCAAATCCTTCCGACAACCCTGAAACCGATCAAAACATGACTGGGGCTCTTCGACTTTTACGAGAGGCTTCCCGGGAAACTCGACATCTCATTGCTGGTCTTCGCCCCCCAGCTTTGGATGAACTCGGGGTTATTGATGCTCTCGAGATGCTGATTGCAGATGTTCGCCTTGAAATCAAGGACATTAACTTTCGGCACAACCTACACGAAAAACGGTTACCTACGCAGATCGAGGTTACCCTTTTTCGTATTTCTCAGGAATCGCTCACCAACATTCGAAAACATTCCAGTGCAAATCAGGTGCGAGTGGAATTAATTCAAGAGGAGGGGGGTACAGTTTCCCTGACCATTCACGATGACGGTTGTGGCTTTGACTCAATGAGCCAACGTGAAAATTGTTTTGGTCTTGAAGGTATTCGCCAAAGAGCGATTCATAATGGCGGCACCGTCAGCATTCATAGTCTCCCTGCCAACGGAACCACCGTACATGTCAAGTTCCCAGCTTCCATCACACGAGGCACCAGCCAGCTATAGCGTAGCAGACGTATACACGAATTAAGTGAGTAGCAGCCATCATACGTTGAATCAAAGGGGTGACTGTTAGCGATTCCAATGACTGCAGAAAAAACTACTCAGAGTTCTTCGGGCGACCTACACAAACCAGACACATGTCGTCACTTCGCACCTGCCCAGCAGCATGTCGCTCCACATCAACAAGCAACCGTTGACCGACTGCCGCCGGCGAATCAGCTGGGCCAGACAAAATTTCTTCTAATCTGTTCAGACCATACGTTTCTTGCTTATGGTCCATCGCTTCACTAATACCATCTGTATAAAGTACAAGCGTACACCCGGCAGTAACTGTAACCTCCGCGGCTTCGTACACGTACGTGGGGTCAACACCAAGTGGTAGTCCCGCTTCTTCAAACCCCACTGATTCAACGCTGCCGTCGGCCTTTCGTAAATATGTAGGCAAATGGCCTGCAGACACAACGCTCACGACATTTGATGTCGAGTCGAGAACCACAACAACAAAAGTCGCGAACCGGTCATCCCACCCACTTCTCATAAAACTCGCATTGAGTAACGTGACGGCCTTTGCAACATCTGCCTCAATTGCGAGTGTGTACCGCACATCAGCGGAAAGGGCTGCCATCACAAGTGCCGCAGACACACCCTTTCCTGACACATCTGCCAAAACTACCGCCAGACGGTTTTCGCTGAGAGGAATATATGAAAAATAATCTCCACCAATCTGGTGAGCAGCCTCGTAGAAATCGAATACCTCAAAGCCCTCAATCTCTGGGGGTACTGATGGCAACAACCCTTGTTGCACACGATTTGCCAACTCTAAATCTCTTTTAAACTGCTCCTGAGCTACTTTTTCATCATGAGCCGTCGCCTGCTCAACAGCCTTGGCCGCCTGACCTGTTATGCCAGCAAGAACCTCAAGGTCATCCTGGCTAAAACCATTCCTAATATCACGAGAATCTACTTGGAGCACACCAAGAACCGATCCCTCTGTACTTATAAATGGGACACACATGACTGAGCGAATATTACAGTCAACAACACTTTCATTCAGCCGAAACCGACTGTCACTCGTAGCATCTGCCGAAAGTATTGCTGTTTGTGATGATGCCACTTTATTGACCAAAGAAAGACTCAGCCGAAGACCACCTTTCTCCTCAGCATTCTTTAACTTTTTGGCCCGTAAAATCAGTCTGTTTGTCTTTACGTCATTCAACAAGACAAACCCACGTTCGACATTGGGAAAAATCTCGAAAATACCATCCAAGAGTCGTGGCAACACTTCTTCAAGCGAAAGTGATGCACCAAGGGCCCGATTCAAACCGATCACAGCCCGCAACTTTGCCTCAGCGTTTTGACTGATTCCTTCGTCTGCTGATGGACGTGGAATGTCTAACTGAGAGACGATCATCGACTCTTCATCATGTGATTGAAAAACCGCTTGTGATTCGTCTGTTTCCCCACCGAGCGACACCCACTCAGAAGGAGTTGTATCACCGACTGTAAAAACCAGCCGATCGTCACAAACACCTATTTCATCTGCAGCCTCAAGACGGTGCTGTTCCGTGAGGATCTCACCATTTACGATAGTACCGTTTCGGCTACCGAGATCTTCCACCCACCAACCACCATCCTTCATCTCAATCGATGCATGCTGGCGGCTTACGGAGCCTGAATCAACAACAATATCACAGCCGGGATGGCGCCCAATAATCGTTTTCTCTTTGACAAGGCGATATCTCTCGCCCGCCTTACCGCCAGTCATCAATACGAGGAACGACACGGTGTCTCCAACTTACTTTTCAATTTCATGACCTATTCGATGAGTACGTAACTGCCGACCGCCAGCATTTTTTCCTACCAATTACCCACCTACGACCTTAGCTCTAGGCTACCACAACTGCCCTGAATGATAATGACGCATTTTCGTTTAAGAGAATGCTCAACACCATCAGACAACCAGACTAACGGCGTAAACACCGGTTGTTTTGCTGAACCTTGCTGGGACGGATTTGTATAAACACCAAGCGACTCCGCCGATTTGTTGGATTTCAAAATAATGTGTAATGTCTATTTTAGAAAACTATTCTGGTTCCGAAAATACAACACAGGGGTTTGATATGAAATTCACAGCTTTTCTCTTCGGCATTGCAGTACTTATTGGAGCATGTGACTTGTTCATCACGACTATCGCATCAGCGACCGAAACTGCCAGCCATACGTCAGCCGCAGCCCGAAAGACATACAAACGTCGGTGTACGAACTACAAATGCAAGGCAATCACTGAGGGAACCCAGCCTATTTTCAAATGCAAAATTTGTGGCTCAAGTACAGTTCCACACAAAGATTAGATCTCACTAATTCTGAATCACAATTCGCAAGATCCTGTTCCCGTGACCTCGAAGCATGTCTCCTCACATTGCAACCTCGATACTCTCCCTATTCATCAATCGAAAGGAGACGCCTGCGTCGTGGAAGTGGAAAAGTATTAGGCACGGGCGATGACTTTTCACACTTTTCGTGACGTTAAATCTGTTTGCCATCTGCACTCTCAGTAATACTGAATGTGTACCCGTCTATATACCATTACGATTCAGGGCATCAGGGAGCCTACTAAGAACCATTCTTTGAGTATTTCCAACAAAGAAGCCTGCTTCCTATAGCCTCACTATTTTCTTTCACCTCGGTGCCAAATCCAAATGCAATAAGTACCAAACGGTGGACTGACGACGAAATACTTCGAACAGTCATTCCTGCAGACACGTGCCTTCAGGTCATTCGATTCCTTTTGCGGCCACATTTAGATTTGTAGCGTTCGTTTGGAATATTTCGTACGGTGTGCCATCTGCTTAAGATGTACGGGTAAAACCATTGATACGTCCGTTGCCGGCCACGTCATTTTTGTTGTTTCGGCAATTGTTCTCATCGTACAGATTACGCCGTTCAAGCCTAGCGTCCTACAGGATTACATCGACACTACAGCCACCCTAACATCCTCACGCGAGACTTTCCCTGCCATCTCTTTCACTAATGAACAGGCTACGGTTATTGGTACCATTACCACGGCCCTTGATAGACAACGTACTGCGTAACCTTTACTGTTTTTTTAAAGATGTCTCTCTCTACCGATTAATCCGTCTCAAGACTGGAACCGATTCATTACTTTGCTCTTTTTAACTCCCTGGAGGCGGGGCCTCTTGATAAACTATTGAAATCTCTTTGACCTAATGCCTGCCGAGAAAAGGCGATTCTCCGGCAGGCTTTTTTCATAGGTGTCTCGCACGACTCAAGACGCGACCGCGTTAACTCAATCACGCTGGCCGCTGGAGGATCTTCTATGTGACACCACTTCACGTTCCTTTTAAGAACTCCATTCTCGCACTTCGTATTTTGTTCAGCCTCAGACCGCTCGTTCCTCTATCTCCACCATTGCAACTGGCAAATAAAACCTACACATTAATGCATGCTACTAGCGAATCCGGCGGCACACTTGCCATCAAGGCATTGCACAAAAATGGCAGCACTCGACTGTCATGCCTAAGTCGAACATTAATACTCTCGAAATGAACAATGTTCTCGCCCACGTCTTTACCTGGCCGTTTTGCCGCACTTTCGATGGTGACCGTCTTCTCAATCGCCTTGCGAGTGCGATTGCCTGCTGACGCTGTCAATTGATACTTGTTTTTCTTATCGGCCTGAATACAACACGAACCGAATGCTTTTGGAAGTGTTGTATGATTTGACGCAGTTAGCTCGTCGGTGAAATTCTTACCCATTGCCTCAGCCAACTCTGCTGAGAATGGCTCAATTCGTTCCTCAAGGAGTTCACAAGCACAACCTTTCCATTCTTTTTCGGAGTGAAGTCAATGATAGAGTAGTGGCTTGCCGCAAGCTGTCCTCGTTTCAGATCTTCGCAAGCGTCTTACAATCCATCGAAGGTGATGGTCATTTTTTCCCCTCCGAAACATCCCGCCGCTTCCACGCAAGATTTGCTTTTGCGATGTCGTGACTAACCTCACCACCAATGTGAGAACATCGACCCGCAAACAAGGCAGCAGCTTCGTCAACACGCTTTGCATGCTCTGCATCGATTCCGTGCAGTGACTCACGGAACACATCCCAGGCAGCTAAAACTCTTTGTGTGCCATCAGCGACAACCATGATTGCCTCATTGTTATTAAGAACAAGGTGCTCGCCAAAGTCATCAATGACAAAACCATTCTTTCCTGCCCTATGCCTTTCTATGACGCCACTGATGTCCGTACCATTCATAGCAATATGCTTGGCATGCTGTTCACGCAGCTGTGCTTCTCGATTGCTTGTCACGACTTCACCTCCATTAAATCAATCGCTTTTGTAATTGCCTGCTATACAGACTCCGTTAACGGGCAACAGAAATCTGTAGGTCTTCTCTTACCTCGCCATACAGCCTGCTCTCCATAGATGAAAATATCATTCAGCGTCGGCATTGCCTGACGCTCTGGGGAAGGGTCGCCTGGATCATTTCCTTGAAGACACGCCATCGCTTTTTTGCGTGTCGCTTCAGGCGTCACAATAGGCCATTCGCCAAGATTATTCTGTATCAGCCTGCCGTTTACCTTACTGGTGATGTACCAAGATTTCGTCCCAACCCTCGTGACTAATAAAGCCAAACCGTAAATATCGCTATCCTTTACTTCCAGACGCCTGCTATCTAGCGGACATTTCAGCTTTTCGATAATATTGCGTGACCGCTTCCGCGGCAGGTGCAGGTCGCTTTTTCAGTGGTTTTGTTTCCGTAAACATGATTGTTTGTTTGTGATGGTACCAGATAGCGGATATCAGCCATAAACACGTCAACAGGGAAGACCAACAGGGCTGCGTAAAATAGAGTCAAACATCGGACAAAAAAGTAACTTTTGGGGAATGGTGTAACGGTAGCACGACTGGCTCTGAACCAGTTAGTCCAGGTTCAAATCCTGGTTCCCCAGTTTGGCTGCACACGCAGAAATACCTGAACGTGGAAGGGCCCATTCTTTTGTCATTTTTCATTGTGATTGAGTATCTCTTATGTATCGCGACACCACGACTGAAGGACGCTTAACAAATGACTGACGCAATACCTTCAGAAGATAGCAACTCAAAACAACTCGACTCTACGCAAGCGTCTGCGACGCCATCTTCTGTAACCGACGCCGTTGGGCATTCTGTTGATGGCCACCGCGTTCTTTTGGTAGACGATCAACCGATGATTGGTGAGGCCGTCCGACGCCTCCTGGCTGACCAAGCGGACATTACCTTTGCCTTCTGCAAAGAGGCGGCCAAAGCTGTGTCAACGGCAGAAGAATTTCAGCCAACTGTCATCTTACAAGACCTGGTCATGCCTGACATTGACGGACTCGACCTTGTGAGTCAGTTCCGTTCTCATCCTAGAACAGAAAAAATCCCCGTTATCATGCTGTCTGCAAACGAGGAAGCTGCTACAAAAGCCCAATTACTCGAAGCAGGGGCCAATGACTATCTGATAAAACTTCCACATCAGATTGAGCTCATTGCTCGAATTAGAGTCCATTCCGAGGCGTACAAAAGACTTCTCGAACGTGACGCTGCTTTTGGTGCACTCGAACGATCACTCGCTGACCTGACGCGTGAAAGAGAAAAGTCGGAGCGACTTCTTCGTAATATTCTTCCCGACACGATTGCTGAACGGCTCAAAAACAATGTCTCAACAATTGCCGAAACGTACTCTTCTGTGAGTGTTTTGTTTGCGGATCTCTGTGGCTTTACAACGTTCTCTGAACGCGTTGACGCCAGTCAACTTGTTGACTTGCTCGATGATATTTTCTCCGCGTTTGACCACCTCGCAAATGCTTACGGGGTTGAAAAAATCAAGACTATTGGTGATGCCTACATGGCAGTGGCGGGCCTTCCTGAACCTCGTGACGACCACGCAGAGGCAGTCGCCGGCATGGCACTAGGAATGCTCGAGGCGTTTCGTGGTGTCATGCGTAACAGAGGGCTGTCCATGGAAGTTCGCATCGGCATACATTCCGGCCCCGTCGTTGCGGGAGTCATCGGGAAACATAAATTCTCTTACGACTTGTGGGGTGATACTGTAAATACGGCAAGCCGCATGGAATCCCACGGTGAGCCATCTCGAGTTCACGTATCCCAAGGGACACATGCACTCCTGCAAGATCGTTACCGTTTTACAGATCGTGGTGAAATGAATGTAAAAGGCAAGGGGATGCAGCAAACATATTTTCTGCTTGGACGACACGAGGAGTCATTGTAAGCAGGCTAGTTGTCCTTATTTATTTGGGAACACACTATATATCGACAGGCACATCACATTATGGCAAAAATACCGGAGCCCGCCGAATGGTGAGATCACAAACGCCTTTTATGGCTGAGGCCTTTGTGTGGGTCGGACGCATTACAGCAATAGGCTTGACTATGGTGCTACCTGGGATCGTTGGCAGCTGGGTTGATCATCGACTTGACACCGCTGTCTTTGAGCCAGTTGGCTTTATTCTTGGATTTCTTGCGGGCCTAGCAGCCCTCATCCGTGTTGCTGCCACGCGCCAGCAGAAGAACCTGTGAGAAAAGCCATCTATGCCAACGTCGTGCAAATCCCTGAGAAAGTCTTTGGTCGTTGGCCTGATCGTCCTCACTCTCGGTCAGATCATCACTGCCGGTACAATACTTTTGCGAAGTGCACCTAGTTTAAGCCTTGAATATCGATCTGCGGCTGTTGGAATTGTGAGTGTGATTTCGCTCAGTGGTGGATGTTTTGCCTGGTACATCACGTGCTGGTCAAAAAAGATGGCGTCAACTCAGCCGGCTTTGGGCATCGCTGCTGCCCTCGCCGCAAATTTTACCCGCCTAGCATTACCTCTATTTGTGCTTGCTTTCCTCCAGATATCTACCGGGAAAGGGCTCTTCGGGGTGGCCCTGAAAAATTTTATTGAAGAAACTCTTGTTGCCTCCTACCTAGTTTTGCTTTTGCTTGATATCCTTCTCCACATGGCTGGCTATGGTATGGATATTCACAACCCTCACAGCCTAGACGATCACGCCGCAGAGACGCAAAACACCTTATTGTCCTAAAAATTAGTGCTATCCGATGTCATCGAATCCTATATATCATCTCAAAGATGCCTACTTTTTCGAAGTACCCAAGGGTCTTTGGAGATACGACTGGAAATCCCTGAGTGAAGTTCCGTCATTTTTAACGAATGGACACCCCAACGTCACTGACGTCAATGAATTCAATCGGGCCCTCGATGGCAAGGTGATGATTCCGCAACCATTTGCTGAACTTCATAGCCTTTATACGCCGAAATCTGGATTCGCGATCTCAAAATACATGATTTTAGAACTCGTTGTAGCCTCTATCATGGTGCTGCTCTTCACACGAGTTGCGAAGCAGTTGTCGACAGGAGATCACCCAAAAGGACGATTTGCCAACCTCTTCGAAGCATTTCTTGTGTTTATACGGGACCAGATAGCAAGGCCCGCGATCGACGACCCGCCTGGACATGGTCATGATGACCAAGCTAGTCCTGTACACAGAGGAGATAGTTTTGTTCCTATGCTATGGACTCTCTTCTTTTTCGTTCTTGGGTGCAATCTTCTCGGCATGGTGCCTTGGGCAGGCTCGCCTACGGCGTCTTTTTCGGTCACAATAGCCTTGGCTGCAGCAACTTTTGTGACCGGAATGTTGTCCGGCATGAAGCAATTTGGCGTTTTCGGCTTTTTCTTAAACCAAGTCCCGCCTATTGACATGCCGACATACCTTCTGCCGCTGAAAATCATTATTTCATGTGGTCTTTTCTTGA
>JABHNP010000058.1 GCA_018694455.1 Planctomycetaceae bacterium
ATAGACCTGCGTGGTTTTAATTTTGGAAAAGGACGACAGCCACTCTCCGAAAAACAGACGACAAAGCTAGCAATTGCTACAAAAAAAACCAGGCTGTTGATTAAACAAATGCTCTCAATTCGAGAAGCACACTAAAAACTTAAAATATTTTATTGACCCGTATGACGTGAAGTGAACAGACACATGAAAACGCTTGGATTTTTGGGAATTGATATCGGCACACAAGGCCTGTCAGTCATTTTCACAAACACAGAATTAAAGATTCTTGTGAGTGGTGAGGGTGGTTACGAGATGATTCCGGGGCTTGATCCTGAATGTTACGAGCAACAGCCAAGCGATTGGGAATCAGCTCTAAAGAATGCCATGGCTGATCTGCGAAAGAAAATGTCATCTATGGAAATTGACATGGAGGTGCTTGCTATCGGCATTTCTGGGCAGATGCATGGAGAAGTTCTTGCAAACGAAAACGGTGAATTAGTCGGTCCCGCTCGGCTCTGGTGCGACAGCAGAAATGAAATCGAAGGGGAGGAACTGACCAAACACCTTGGAACAAAATGCCCCAAGCGTATGACTTCGGTTCGGTGGCTCTGGACCATCCGTAATCAACCTGAAAAAGCAAAACATGTCCGTCACATCACAACACCTGCTGGCTGGATTGCGTATCGACTCACAGGGTCATGGTCACTTGGTATCGGTGATGCCGCCGGCATGTTTCCAATTGATCAAAAAACGTTGAACTATAATGCAACCATGCTGGATGAGTTTGATTTCATGGCAAACGATTCAGCAAAGGATGACTCTTTAAAGAACACTCTTTCAAAACTAGGTGAGCTTCTACCCTCTGTCAAAAAGGCTGGTGAAGATGGCGGCGTCTTAGATTCGCACGGCGCGGGGTTCCTTGGACTGCCAGAAGGAATTCCGGTTGCTCCAGCTGAAGGAGACCAACCGGCAGCACTTGCTGGTTCACTCATTGCATCCCCAGGACAGGTATCAATGAGTTTTGGCACGAGTGTCGTTGCCAATTCAGTCGGAGACCGTGCCTTTGAAGGCATTTCGTTACCAATAGATCACTTCTGCGCTCCTGATGGCCGCCCGATCAATATGGTCTGGCTTCGAAATGGAACAACGGCCATGAATATGACTGTTGATCTTTTTGGTGGTGACTTTTCTGCCATCATGCCACAGGTTCTTGCGGCTGAAGATAATTGTGGCGGTTTACTTGCATTACCATTCATGGATGACGAGCCGGGGCTGGGTGTTTCACAAGGTGGCACCGCCATGGTACTAGGATTGAATGAGAAAACCGCTACGCCTGGCAATGCGGTAAAAGCGATGCTCCTTGCCACGATTTTTAATCTTCGACTTGGGAGTAATCGGCTTGATGAGCAAGGATACCCAAGGACAGAAATCATTTTGTCTGGCGGACTTGTCAAAACGCCTGAACTTGGGCAACTCGTTGCTAATGCCTTTAATACTCCGGTAATCATTTTTGAAGGAGGCGACGAGGGAACTGCCTGGGGGGCGGCGTTAATGGCAAAATTCAGGCACGAATCAATCGCAGGCCGCACGACAGACTGGAAGAAATTTCTCGAAGCACAACAAACCGGAAGTCCAACTCAGTTCAGTCCCCATGCCAAAGCGGTGCAGACACTCAATAGTGTCTTTAATCGCTATGAAAAATTAGTCCGTATGCACGGACAACTCGAAGCAGTGACCTGACTATATGAGAGCCTCAAGAGTTTCCCCACTCTCGCACATTCCTATTCGACTGGATATAAAACTATCCTACGAACATCAGCTACCGATTCTCCCGGAATCCGCAGAGCTTTAAGTTGCAACTGAGCCTCACCAGATTCGAGTGCAATAGTACCGATAGAAAGTACTTTAAACGGTTTTGCGTAGCTTTCACTCCCACGGTCAGCACGATCCTCTCCGGTATTGAGGGGTGGATCCCAAGCCGAAGAAATCATCGAAGTAATTCGACTTTTGCCACAAGAAAGCTCGATAACAGAGCCTACATCTTTTGCAGGGCACGTGTACCACACTTTTGCAGCGTAGTTTCCGGCATTGAGAACATCAACATCCCACACCAATGAGCCTTCTGTAGTCTTCCATTTTGTAAAAAATGAACAGTTGGGTGCACGTCCACTCTGCACAACGCCCCCTTCTCCATGGCCATCACGTGCCGGAAGTTCAGTCAGAGGTGCTCCTGTATAACCAACGGGAAACCGTTCGACCTCTGGCTGTTCCATGCAATCGAGAACATCATGCTGCCATGCATCAGCAATAGACCGGAGTCTTGCTCCTTCTTCTGGATACTCTTTCATGACGTCATGTATTTGTCCGATATCACTTCGCATATCATAGAGCTTGCCTTTATCATCAAGGCGAAATCGGTCTGTTCGAATACTCACACGACCACGCTGCGAAGCAACAATGTGCCTCTTCGTAAGCTTTGTTTGAAGAACTTTTTGCTCTGATTTTAAATGTGAATCTTGTTTCAGGATCGCTGTCAGATTGATACCATCGAGTGGTTTTGGGACTTCACACGGCACACCAGCAAGACCTGCAAGAGTAGGTAATAGGTCAATAGCTGCGGTTATCCGAGGAACACGAGTACCGGGTGCAATCTCACCAGGGTATCGAATGCAGCAGACACTTCGTGTGCCGCCATCATCAGTCGATCCTTTTTTGCCTCGCATGCCACCACACCAACGCAAACTATTTGGACCATTATCTGAAAAGAAAACCACTATGGTTTCACGTGATGTATTGGCCGAATCTATGGCCGCCAGCATACGGCCAACGTTGTAGTCAAGATTTTCAACCATTGCCAAAGCAGCACGAGTGAAAATAGGATTTTCTTTTTTGGGGTCAGGACCTTGCTGCCGAAGGGGTCGCTCTGCGTATCGACTCCAATCAGCATCTGGGACACACATTGGGGAATGCGGCGTGTTGTAAGCAACGTAGCAAAGCACTGGCTTCGCAATTGAATTCGATACCTGATTGTCAAAAAACGTTATTGCCTTTGTGGTAATGTCATCGGTGATATACCCCTCACCTTCTTGAAATGTTGTATCTCGCTGCATTGGTGGATTGAAGTAATCACCCCAATGACCCTCCGTAAAACCATAAAATGTATCAAAGCCACGCGATAATGGATGGTATGGCCACTGCGTACCGTTATGCCATTTTCCAAAACAACCGGTGACATAGCCAGCTTTTTTAAAGACATCAGCAAGAGTCACTTCTTCAGGAGACATTCTTTCTTGCCCGCGAGTCACGCCACGGACTCCGGAACGATCATGAAATCGACCCGTCAAAAACTCAGCTCGTGTTGGCGCACAAACAGGCTGAACAAAAAATTGCTCAAGCAGTACTCCATCACGAGCTAAAGAGTCCACCGCAGGCGTCGAAACAGTTTGATTGCCAACACAAGAAAAATCGCCCCAGCCAGCATCATCAGCAAGCATTACAACAATGTTTGGTGCTTGGTGTTCATCTGCAGGAACAGGTTTCCCAAAGAGAGCAAAGCAAAAAAACAGAGGAACCAACAGTATTTTTTTCTGCATAAAAACATTTCTCAACACATGGCCTGTAATTTATTTTCTCTTGTCTATGGATAAGATTTTTACAAATCTTATCCATCAAGCGATTTTCCTTGCCCCTGTCGAGTCATTCTCAGTGTACCGCGGCCTTGGAAAACAGATTTAGCACTAGAACACCAACAATAATGAGACCCATCCCAAGAATCGCAGGTCCGTCAAGCGTCTGATCATACAAAAGCCAGCTCACCAGTGTGATAAGCACCAGACCAACTCCAGACCAGACGGCATAACCCACACCAACAGGTATTGTTTCAAGCGTCAACGACAACAAATAAAATGCGATCGCATAGCCAACAACAACAATACATGACGGAATCGGCTTCGTAAAACCTTGAGATGCTTTCAAGCAGCTTGTACCAACGACTTCAGCCAAGATCGCAAATGTGAGGTAGATCCATGATTGCATACGACAGGCCGCCTTTCACGTAACACATACTTTTAAATTTTTCTACGCCATCTCATATCTCTGATTGATAATCTTAAGGCTTCTGATACACCCGGACGTAATCAATCTGCATTTCGTCTGGTAGTTTCGCCACGTCAAGTCGCGGCCGTTCCCAGTGTGAACAGAGGAGGCTCAAAACAATATATTGTGGAATTTGAGAAATTGCTTTGACATCTCTCATAATTTCAACACCGTCGCAAAAAAAAGCACACTCTTTTTCAGTCCAAAGTAGACCGTAGATATGAAAGTCCTCGCTAAGATCCTTCATTGGGCTATCTGGGCTGCCGTCCTGAGGGCCACCCATCTTTGGGAAGTCTGGGATCGATGGGCTCCGTACCGAGCCAGGCACACCTTTATCCGTTGTACCCCAATAGTAAATATTCATCCCAGCCCAGCCATGGCGACGACCTGAGCCGAACCATTCAATAATGTCCATTTCTGTCCCACTTTTTTCTGGCTGATCAGTAAAGCTCCGAAAACTCGGTGTCTGCACCCAGAATGCCCCATGATGCCCTTGAAGCTTTTGAAATTTCAAGCGACACTCAAAATAGCCATGTTTCCACTCGTGTCGCCCGCGTGTTTGTATATAGCTGGCGTGGACTTTTTCATTCCGCCAGAGTGTTTTCAGGTGCAACAAGCCGCCTTCGACAACAATCGTTCCATCTGAGTTCAGAGATGCAGCTTCACGCACTTTGATCGACGGCATTGTCCAGTTATCCGTGTTCAGCATGTCTCCTACAAACTCATCACGCCAGACAACCTGATAGTCCTTTGTGAGACAGTGAGGCAGTTGTCGATCACCAACATGGCTGCTACCTACATCCTCAGCGTGACTTTCCAAACCTCTCAGCAGAAGCACGAAGATCACCAGACATTGCACCAGGCGACTTCGCAACACCTTCTGAATGAGGTGCCTCATGGACCAATACCGTCTCAGGATTTCTCCAAAAATTTTGGGCATGCATACCTTCATACTCATGCATACCTTCATACTGTTGTTCGAAAATCGAACTTCTGATTTCAAAATGGGAAATCTTGGAGACATACTCATGTTGTACTGTCCCCAGCCACAAGGAGATCTCTCGTCGCAATGAGCTCACGAGCCATTCCGCTGATGACGTCACCACTCTTAACACCTGGCAAAACAGGCCATGTATATGTCTCAACTTCAAGGTGCGGCTCGTACGGCAGTTGGCGTATAGCCTCAATTGCCCGAATAAGTTCAGGCCTTGTGGTCCGTAACGGGCCGAGGCGATCCGCATCAACAGGGACATGAAAATGCACTCTCCATACCTCAGCCTCCTGCCAGTCAGGCGGCGGATGAAGTGCAAGTTCTTGCGACAGATCTGTGTCGCAAATAATTTGACCACCAGACTGTCTCCCGAATGTCTGATGCAGATATCGTGGCTCAGCAAACGTGGCGAGCGCCCGCCGTGAGTTTTCATTTAATGGATCGTCCAGTTCAATAGCACAACTTATCTGCACCTTGTTGATCCGAACATCTGCCGTAGCGAGTTGACGAACAGCTGTGCCTGCATCTTCAAATTCAACGGCTTGATGGCAAACGTCATAGCAGACACCAATATGCTCACGAACGATGTTTCCAATGCCATTTTTATCAGCAACATCCCACATCATTTCAAAAAAACTGATTGTCTCTAGCGTTGTCTCAAGGATACAAAATGGTTCGGGCTCAATTGCTAAGCGAATCATCTTCCCCGTGTCTTGATGTAATGCATTAAGGTCACGAGCCAATTGCATGAACTGTTCAATCGCCGTTTTGATAAAACCCTGAGGGCGATTAGCTTGCTTGTACGCCAACGGCAATGTCGAAATACTACCTTCGTGTTCTCCAGATAATATTTCAGCAAGAAACTTGCTGCACGACCTGGTGTAATTCAGTCGACGCACATCTGACCAGTCTGGAAGGTATACATTTTCCTTGACTCTCTCAGAATGAAAATCGCCAAAAGGAAATGCATTGAGTGAATAGCACTGCAACCCCTGGCTATCGAGAGCATTCGCAATGCTTTGGGTCGCGTCTATATCATGAACTACTTCAGAAATGACTACTGATGGCAACCAAAGCCCAATTCCGATGTCAAAACCACATTGATCTCGGACCGAACTTGCTTCGTCAGTAATGATTTTCTCAAGATCATGACGCGACCGACACGGATGAACGTTGGTGCAGTATGACAAGGGATAATGCATGATGGTCGTTGTCCCCGGAAAAGATAATGAATTCTTACGAGACTAACTGAAGTACATTGAATAGTTTCAACGGCTCAAGAGTGTTTCTATAGGAAAAGATACCGTCTCTGTATTTTCTCCTATCGCACGTCACTCGTTACCGCGTTCTGTTCCTTTTTCTTTCTGCAACAGTTCCTGAAGGAAATCAGCCCCGGGACTAAACCATCGTTATTTTGAGGCGGTTACGTCCAGCATTCGCTCAAGCGCGACAACAGACCAGTGAGCTGTCTGTTCCTCAACACGAATGACATTTACAGGATCTCCTGACTCTAGGTGCTCAAGGCTCCAACAAAGATGCGCCAAGTCAATTCGATACATTGTTGCACACATACAGACCGTTGGTGAAAGAAATCGAATAGCCTGCTCAGGATGTTCCTGCTCTAAGCGTCTCACAAGATGGAGCTCTGTGCCTATTGCCCACGATGAACCAGAAGGTGCTGCTTCAACCTGATTAATGATGTAGCTCGTTGAACCAGCAAGGTCCGCTTTTTCAACGACCTCCATCGCACACTCTGGATGGACAAGAACTTTTATGCCAGGAATGCTTTTTCGCATCGTGTCAACATGCTCCGGGCGAAACATTGCATGGACACTACAGTGTCCCTGCCAGAGAATCACACGGCTGTTTTTGAGCGTTGTTTCGTCATTACCACCAAGGCGTGGATCATGTGGATTCCAAACGCACATCTGTTCAAGCGGCACTCCCATTGCCTTGGCAGTATTCCGACCGAGATGTTGATCCGGAAAAAACAGAACACGCTTGGTCTTGGCGAAGGCCCATTCAAGAACCGCACGGGCATTACTTGATGTACACACGATACCACCATGTTGACCACAGAATGCTTTGAGGCTGGCGGCAGAATTTATATACGTAACAGGTGTAATATCATTCGTGTCGATGATTTCACTAAGGTCAGACCATGCATCTTCTACCTGTTCGATTGCTGCCATATCGGCCATCGAACAACCTGCTGCGGTGTCGGGGAGCACAACGTCAACGCGAACACCGCCCCGTTCTGCAATTTGCTCTGGACGATTGACAAGAATATCCGCTGTTTCTGCCATAAAGTGAACACCACAAAAAACGATGGCCTCACAGTCAGTTCTTTCTGCTGCAGATTTTGAAAGCTGGTAACTATCACCTCGTAAATCTGCATGAGCAATAACCCCATCCTGTTGGTAATGATGCCCCAAAATAAGTACGCGCGAACCGAGACGCTGTCTGACTTCGTCAATCCGACGTGCCAAAACGGCATCATCAAGTTTGCGATATGCGTCTAAGGGACCGGCCGCAAGCGGCTCATTCGTTGGTGTTTTTAGTCTCATCATTACTACAGTATAGGCTCTCGCGGTGGTCCCTGTGCGGCGACCGTCTGGCATCTTATACTCTTTACCTATTGTTAGAGTTGACGAGAGGACCAGACACTCGTGTGTTGGCCACCGTTTCCGTAAAATCCTTACACCGTTGCACAGAAGGCTGGCGAGCGTCCATGGCGAAAAAGATCGCAAAGAAAAAGGCAGCAAAAAAAACTACAAAAGCTGCTAAAAAAACTACAAGTACAGCAACAAAGGCTGTAAAAAAAACCACAAAAAAGAAGGCTACTAAAAAGGTTGCGAAGAAAAAAGCAGCCAAGAAAGTTGCCAAAAAAGCAGCCAAGAAAGTCGCGAAAAAGCGGGCAACCCGAAAAAAGGTTGTGAAAGACGTTCGCTTAAAAGCGTATTGGGGTGTCTTCAACTCCGGACTGAAGCGTCTCGCCGTATTCGAATATGCAGACAAACGCGCTGCCGAAAAGAAGGCGAAAGAACTTTCGAATGGACCGAAGGGCAATCACTTCATCCAGCTCGTCAAAGAACCAATCATAGAAGCGTAATCATTCCTTGTGGGGCTACACAATCATGTGCTAGCCCCATGGGGTATGTGCTGGCCCCGAAGGCATGTGCTAGCTCCACGGGCTTTGCCAATCGCCCCATGCATCTAGGTAGCGTGCTAGTCCCGGTGACTCTGTTGCTTTGTTGCGAACCCATGTATGGGCTGATTCAATAAGCGACTGTTCATCCGCAATAGAAATTGCTCCCGCGACAACACGGCTTCTTAAGTACACGAAATATGTATCGAGTACATCACTTCTGCAATAGTCGTGAATTTCTCGTGCCCGGCCTCCATCCCAAAGGTCTTGAACCATATGCCCAGCAACGTCGAGCTTTCCTGGCTTGCCGATAAGATTAGCAGCAAGCGAAAGCCCTCCAACAAATCGACTCGCGCCACTGTTCGTTAAAAACTCATGCAGATCGAGATGGGCTGCACTATTAAAACGATTCCTTGGCTGTTCATAACTACGAGCATTTTCGGCAATCCATTCAGGAATACCGAGGCCGTAACGAAACGCACACACTTCAAGGAGTGGCATATCAAAGCCACGCCCATTGAAGGAAACAAGCTGCGGCTGGTCATTTTTTCGCCAACCTTCCCAGAACAATCGGACAATTTCGTGTGGACGTGACAGTTCTTCATCGAGAGCAACGAGATCGATCAGCGAATAGTCTTCGGCAACCGTAGCCACAACCAACGACACTGGAAGCTGAAATGTATATGGAATAAAATCCTTGCCATTTTGTTCAAGAAGCTCGGCTCGGTACCGTTTGACTGCTTCAGCTGGTGAGAGTTTTTCACCTGGGTAACGAATTTTTGCAATAAGATCCCCATCTGCTGCTGACTCAATATCAAAAATGAGTCGTGCTGTTCTTCGTTTTACCATTCAAAAAATCTCCTTCTAATCCAAGTCGGCGGCAAGGCGATGATCGTCATATGAATTTTAAGGTACGAATTCTTCGTTCTCTTTCATCGCATACCCACGTCGAGGAATTTCACGACCATCTATATTCAAGACCTGTTATCGACTCCGCAACGGTAATCTTGCCATCGACCTGTTACTTATGGCCCCTTGAGTATCACAATCGTCACTACTGAATTTGGTCGAGTGGAACTGGTGATCGCTGTTTGTCAGCTTCGACCACAGCCGAGAGCACCCTCTGAATCTCATACGCATCGGCAAAGTCGGCGAGGGGCACCACCGGCTCACCGCCGCCGATCACGGTCAACATGTCGGCGGCCTGATTAATAAAACTGTGTTCATATCCAAGAATATGTCCGGTCGGCCACCACGATGCCGCGTAGGGATGATTGGCGTTGCCATTCGTGACATTAATTGTGCTCCAACCCTGCAACTCTGGGGGAAGTGTTGCGTCGTACCAATCGAGCTCATTCATACGCTCAAAATTGAATCTAATTGCCCCTTTTTCACCGTGTATCTCCAGACGATTTGTATTCTTATAACCAGTGGAAAGACGCGATGCCTCGAAAGTGGCTGAAGCACCGCTGGCCATTTTGGCGATAAACAGCACGATGTCATCGACTGTGCTTGCACCTTTTTTCTGACTTGTTGCCGCGCCCTTTCCCGAAATTTCACCACCACCACTCTCGAGAATCACTCGCTCTTTGATCACCGTTTCCATCGTGGATCCGATCACCTCACTGATTTCATCACC
>JABHNP010000386.1 GCA_018694455.1 Planctomycetaceae bacterium
AACTTTGGCTGAACGCATATCTGGAGCCATTTCGACACCGGTCACTGTGACATCTTGGACTCGAGGATCACGGACTTGGGTGAGAATGGCCATGCTGACCACTCCCCGTACTGCTTCTGCTGCCTTGAGAAGTCTACGCGTACTCACGAAAGTGTTCGTGCGACTTCCTCGATTTTATAACACTCGAGAATGTCGCCCTCCTTTACGTCATTAAAACCTGCAACTTTTATTCCACACTCGAGGCCGTCCCGAACCTCTTTTGCATCATCTTTTTCACGTCGTAATGTATCAATTGGGTAATCACCAAGAACCCTACTATCACGAATAATTCGTAACCGGCCGTTTCGAGAGATGATGCCTCCCACTACTCGACAACCAGCAATAACCCCAATTCGACTGATCGAAAATGTTCGCTGAACCATGGCCCGGCCAAGTTCCACTTCCTGCTTCTCTGGAGCAAGCATTCCTTCGAGTGCATTTTTCAGATCATCTGTTACCTGATAGATAATGTCGTAGCGACGCACCTGAACACCACGATCATTTGCAAGTGATCTCGCCCGGTCATCCGGAACGACATTAAACCCGATAACTACAGCATCGGATGCATCTGCAAGCTGAATATCCGCTTCGCTAATCCCTCCAACCGATGCCTGAAGAATACGGATCCGTACCTCTGGATGCTCCAGCTTCTCCAATTCCTTCATAATTGCTTCGATCGAACCACGAACGTCAGCTCTGATGATCAAATTCAGTGTTGGTGTCTTCTGGGTACCAAGACGCTCAGTCAGGTTTTCAAATGTGACATGAACAGGCGAAGAAAGAAGATTCGTCTGCCTACGAATATCTGTTCTCTTCGAGGCAACCTCTCGAGCAAGAGCAATCGCATCAACAACCTGAAAGCGTTCACCCGCACCCGGTGGAATATCGAACCCAGCAACCATGACCGCTCGCGATGGGCCTGCCTGTTTTACTCGTCGATTCTTCAAAGTATCCTGCATCGACTTGACAGTGCCTGTTGCCTCACCACAAACAACCGCATCTCCAACTTGAAGCGTGCCTTTCTGAACAAGCAGGCAGGCGATGACGCCCTGTCCTTCGTGTACAGAGGCGTCCAGACAAACACCGGCAGCAGATCGATCTGGATTTGCCCGAACGTCATGCAACTCAGCAATAGTCAAAAGGGTGTCAAGTAGATTATCAACACCCTCTCCTGTTGTAGCACTTGTTTTGACAACTTCAGTATCACCACCCCATTCTGTCGGCAACAATTCATTTGCAGCTAACTGCTGGAAAACTTTATCAATATCTGCACCCGGAAGATCAATTTTATTGATCGCAACGACGATCGGCACACTAGCTGCGCGAACGTGACTGATTGCTTCCTCTGTTTGTGGCATAATGCCATCGTCCGCTGCAACAACAAGCACAGCACAGTCGGTTACATTTGCTCCCCGAGCTCGCATTTGTGTGAATGCCTCGTGACCGGGTGTATCGACAAATGAAATTGGCCGACCACTATGATCGATGGTATAGGCACGCATGTGCTGGGTGATACCACCACTCTCTCTCGCAGCTACATCACTGCCAAGAATCTTATCCAGCAAGGATGTCTTACCGTGATCTACATGTCCAAGAAAAGTAATAACTGGTGCTCTAGCCTGTTGCAGTTCGGGGTCTTCATCAACAGCATCGAAGCCAGCAAGCAATTCTTTTTCAAGATCTTCTGCCGTTTTAATATCGAGCTGAACTCCTAGGTCAGCAGCGATTAACTCGACGGTATCTTTATCAAGTGTCGTGCTCATGTTTGGTATCACATCGAGACCAAAGCTGAGAAGTTTTCGTAAGACCTCACTGGCAGCAAGCCCAATTGCCTCAGAGAACGCACGGACTGTGCAGGGGACCTGCACTGAGGCGTTTGTTTTTCTTGGAGCTGCAGTGGAGACAGCAGGGCCGCGTCTTTGACGAGGACGGCGACGCCTCATTGACCGGTCATCATCGTCTCCACGGCCGCGTCGATCGGGTCGCTTACGATGCAACTGTCGCATCTCACGGCCACCAAGAAGATCTTCTCGCTGACCTCCTCCTTTGCCAGACTTCCGCTGTCGGCCAGCGGCACCTGACGGTGGAACCGGTGGAGCCAGGCCACCACCCGCCATCCCGTCACGTAATAAGCCACCACGCTGACCACCACGCTGGCCTCCACGTTGGCCAGTGCCCTGATCTTGCTGCCGCCCCTCGTGCTTCCGCATATGCTCTGCAAGAGGCTTCGTGCCGCCCGCTTTTGCGCTTCGAATAGCATCAAGTGGGAGCTTTACATCAGGTTTTTGCGCAACTGGTTCGTCGGACACTCTCGCCACAGGCTTCCGGCCAGCTGCTGGCATTGGCGGCAATTTAAATGTAGGCCTTGGCGCTGGCTTATTCCCTGAACGTGGTCCCCGATTTGCTCCCGGCCGCACCTGTATCGGTGGCGTTGTTTCCTCACCTTGATCGTCTGACTCCGGGCGTTCGCTAGTGGGTCTCGCGGCCCTTCCTAGAGGGGCAGGCTTTGGAGCAGGGGTCTTTGAGCCCAATTCTTTTGGTCGACCTTGGCGGGCCGCGCCAGTCGGCGCGACATAATCTTCTCGCGTAAGCACCGCAGGAGTTTTCGGGGGTGCCGAGGCCTCGGTTGCCTTTGGCCGATCAGGCGTCTTGGTTTTCCCTGCAATAAATTCTTTAATCCGAGAAACTTCAGTGTCATCAAGGCTAGCAAGAGCAGAACCCTTATCCTGAATACCCGCGCGAGAACACAATTCGACGAGCTCTTTGCTGTCGAGTTTTAATTCTTTCGCAAGACTGTATATGCGAACCGCCACGAATGTTACTCCGACCTTTTTTGATCCTCTGTGGCCAGCAAAAAAAACTTTGCCGGCACTGTAAAAATTCCTGAAACATCATGAACCAGATTGCGGAGGTGATGATGCCTCACTCGGTTCCCCTGATGCAATTTCAGCATCTAAGGGTTCACCTTGTGAAGTCGCCTCTTGCTCCTGCACCTCTCCATCAGCCCCTGGAGCAATCTCAACGCTACCTTCTGCATTTGCTTCTACCGAGCCCGGCTCAACATGCTCCTGCTCGCGCTGCTTCCGTCGTTCGTCTGCAGCCGCTTCCTCAGCGACAGTTGCTCGATTTTCAGCTTCATTCACAATCGTATCGACTGCTTCTGCCGATAACTCGCCCATCTCCATAAGATCATCAGGCTCAATAACGGAGAGGTCGTCGTACGACAGAAACCCTTCACCGACAAGTCGTTCCGCGACTGATTCCTCGAGGCCAGTAATTGAAGAGAATCCATCCACGGCGCGTTCAATCTGTTGATCGAGTTCTTCCCGCGTCATAATTTCAATATCCCAGCCACATAACTTGCTGGCGAGGCGGACATTCTGGCCTCGTCGTCCAATTGCAAGTGACAGTTGATCCTCACGCACAAGGACAATGCCGCGACCAAGCATCTGGCAGAGAATCACCTCGTCAACTTCGGCTGGCTGAAGAGCATTAGGAACTAGCACCTGAAGATCGTCGTTCCAACGAACAATATCGATCCGCTCACCACCAAGTTCTTCAACAATATTCTTGATCCGGTTGCCTCGGACGCCAACGCAAGCCCCGACGCAGTCCACCCGATTATCAGAACTTATTACTGCGACCTTACTGCGGTACCCAGGCTCTCGAGAAATGGCACGGATTTCAATAACGCCATCAATAATTTCCGGGATTTCTTGTTCGAAAAGTCTTTGTACCAACTGTGGCCGAATCCGCGACAGAATTATTTTGACACGACTACCTGATTTTCGAACTTCGAAAATCGTAGCTCGCACCCGCTCATTCACGTGAAAACTTTCACCAGGGATCTGTTCACTTCGAGGCAATATCGCCTCGGTCGCCCCGAGAGATACGGTGGCAACGCCACCGTCAAAACGCGTCACAAGCCCAGAGACCATCTGGCCAACTTGTTCTTCATACTCATCATGAATTGAATCCCGCTCAGCTTCGCGGATTTTCTGAATAATCACTTGCTTGGCTGTCTGTGCACCGATTCGTCCAGTGATCTCTTCTGGGTCAATATTTGTGCCATCGCACGTTCCAGCGATAGCACCCGATTCCCGATCAATTTGTATGATGACTTCAGCATCTTCGCCATAATGGCGTACTAATGCGGTGACCAACGCAGATTCAATCGCCTGAAAAACGATCTCCTTGTCGATGTTTTTATCGCGATGAATTGCGTCGACTATTCGGAGAATTTCTTCTGGCTTCATGCGTGTCTCGGAACTCACTAACCCGATCCAGATATATCAACAACCGCCATCTTTACTTCCAAGTGCAGTGATCGGGGGGCCAGCACCTGTAAGTCGTGCCGGAAAAGTCGACGCTCCACGAAACCGTGGCCGTCCAAAAGCACCCGGTGAAGGCGATCTCAGCGTTTCCTCAAACCAGCACGCAACAAACCAATTTGAAGGTCCTACAAGGCACCTTCCTAGCCTCAGAAGGTAAGATAGGCATAGGAAACTGTCAAGAAGCAGCCCCAATAGCCCCTTCTGGGCACCGCCCGAAAACAAGCGAACCGGCTTGACCCTGCGGAGTTACTGCGAAGCTCAGAAAGCTATCACCAGCAGAATCTCCTCTGATTGCTGCACGAATCGGGCACTCGGAATCCTGTGTTTCATAATTTTTAAGCAGAAAAAGCTCGTTTTCCTGAAGTGCCAGGAGGCTTGCAATGCATTCAACAAGTCCGCTACCAGCTCCTAGATGGCCAAAATTACTTTTTGCTGAGACGAGAGGCAGTTGGTCCATCGTTTCACCGAGTGATTCTCGTAGTCCGCCATATTCTTCCTTATCACCCTCAGTTGTGCTTAACCCCTGTGCGTGAACATGTCCGAGAGCATCCGGACTGATACCTGCTGATGCTAGCGCTCGGGAAGTCACTGATCGCACAACAGATTTGCGTTGACCGACTGCCATCCCTGCAACATGTGACGCCGCTGCATGCCCAAGAATTTCACCATAGATTCGTGCATTCCTATTCTGAGCGTGCTGAAGCTCTTCCAAGACGAGCACAGCTGCGCCTTCGCCCAGCACCATTCCCTTTCGATCACGATCAAATGGACGACTCCAAGTCTCTGGCGAATCATCACCCAAAGCCACCTGCTCATTCAAGATTGCATGAACCATCTTCATCGGGTGAATACGAGTGCCTGTCGCTCCCACCAGCATGACATCAGCAGCTCCGCGTTTGATAGTAATAGCTGCCTCTCCGGCAGCTATATGACCACTCGCCTCTCGCACTGTAAGGGAATTACTTGGACCACGAAGGTCATTGAAAATAGCAATATGACTTGCTGGCATATTCGGCAGATACTTCAACAACCAAAGAGGTGTCATCGAAGGAAGCCCCTCGGCACCCCATCTGTTGAAATCAAACTGCCCATCGCTTCCACGACAACGCTCAACTGCTGCCGTAAAATCTTCTGGCATCGTTAGCATATAGTCAGAGCCAAATACACACCCAAATCGCTCTGGGGTCACAGTTGGTGACGATCCAGTCACAAGACCACTGTCGGAAAGGGCTCGCTGTGCAGCCGCAACTGCCATCTGCGTCTCCCGACACATTACCTTCAATCCCTTTCGAATTGACTTCTTCCGACTCGCATCGAGTTCTCCAAACTCGCTGATATGCCCCGTAAAAGAATTTGCTTCTGCGGCGTAACGCAACGGTAAGCCATCAACAGGAAAAGCAGACAGGGGCCCAACAGCCGAACGCCCCTCGATCAACCCTGCCCAGAGATCTTCAACCGTAAGACCAAACGGTGAGATGGCGGCTACACCAGTCACGACAACCCGGCGATGATTCGTTGCATTCATAAAAGAAACCAGAGTCCATGTTCTCAAAAGGCTAATACAAATAGTAACAGGTCGACTTTTAACAGGTCGACCATTAGTCAGAGTGCTGATGTCGCCGAGAAAGGCTACAATACGAGAGTGATTCCATCCATCCTAGATCTGACGGAGGCATAGCGGATTGCTGTGGCACCTTGTTACGAAGACGTGGTTCAATCACAACAATTGCGTCACTTCGTTTAATTTCAGTAAAAAGCCCTGCTGACGCCGCCTTATTTTGACCGGGTACTGGCCAAGGCACTAAGCCCAAGCCAATAACAAGGGTTCGAGATACTGGCCAACGGAATCGCTCACCAATCCGAACTGCCGAAATCTGCGGGACTTCTAGTTTCACATCAGGGCGATTGCCAACAGGTACAGCTACTGAGACAGATGCCATACGTTCAATCTGATCAATCCGACAACGAAGAACCATATCAACAAGTTCACCATCAAGAGAGACAAGCGGCTGAACGTCAACGCTTAAGCCCTCTCGACACGTGGCTGACAATGGTTGCCATCCATTTGGAAGTGACGAATTGATGGTGATGTCTTGTATGTAAGACCGTTCACGAACTCCGGATAACGTTGCGGGCACACCGTTCGCTGCAAACACTGGCCCGACTGGTAATTCTTCAACATCATTTCGAGCCAAAAGTCGGCTGATTAACTCCGCTGAATTCTCACGGGGCACAACCCACGCCTGAACACCTGCTGTAGCAGTCGGCATTGCCGTCATTGTCTCCGATGCCTGCTGACGCCACCGCACCGAACCGATCCCAATGACACGTATTTGAAAACGATGTGGCAATGCAACGTCTGCAGTAAATCGCTCAACAACCTCAGCAACTTTGGTCTGCATATCGGGGGTGTGGTAGCACGAAAGCTTTGCCCCAGAAGCCGACAGAGACGCCGCGTGCTTCCCGTGCCACTTTTCATACCCAGTCTGCTGGAGAATCCAGTGCACGACATGTTCTTCGCTCCCGACTCCAGCCACCTTTACAAAAGGCGATATATCGTAGGTCTTCCATACCTGGCCGGCAGTTGATGGAATCTGACAGTACACATGAAGCGGGGCCCATATTGACAGAGAAACCCATACAACACACACCACGACTACACGTCGATGCGATTTCCCCAAGCTGTAAGGTGCTCCATAAATCTGCATAGAACCAACCTGCCGGCTTTGAGGCACAGAACTCTTTCCTGATCGCTGTCGGGAGTTTATTCCCCACAGAACAGACTCAACAAACTGTGCCCTCAAGTTCACAATTACACAGTACACAGAAGAAGCAAACCGAGGTTCATGAATGCCTACCAAGCACAAGGCTGGCGTTATGGCCTCCGAAACCGAAACTATTACTCATCGCTAATTGGACCTGTAACTCTCTCGGCTGATTTGGTGCGTAATCAAGATCACACTCAGGATCTGGCGTTTCAAGATTGATTGTTGGCGGAATCACATTGTCTTGGAGTGCCATCGCGCAGGCCACGAGTTCAATACCACCACTCGCACCAAGCGTGTGCCCAAGATGGCTTTTGATACTTGAAACGACAAGACTTTTTGAATGCTCACCGAATACTTTTTTAATTGCTAACGTCTCCGCCTTGTCGCCGAGCGGAGTGCTTGTCCCATGCGCATTGATGTAATCAATCGAATCTGGAGATACGCCCGCGTCATCAAGCGCCATCGACATAGCTCTTGCGGCGCCACGGCCCTCCTCATCAGGCTGGGTTATATGTCCTGCGTCACCGCTTGAACCATACCCCATGAGCTCACCATATATTTTTGCTCCACGCTGTCGAGCGTGCTCAAGTTCCTCAAGGACAACAACGCCTGCCCCTTCTGCCAACACAAAACCGTCTCGGTTGCTATCAAATGGCCGGCTCGCCTGCTGTGGTGCATCAGTTCGAAAGGAGAGGGCTCGCATGTTTTGAAAACCGGCGAGACCCATCGGAGTAAGAGCCGCTTCACTTCCTCCAGCCACCATGACATCGGCATCACCATACCGAATAGCTCGCAACGCTTCACCAAGAGAATTTGCAGCGCTTGCACACGCCGTTGCGACAGCAAAATTCGGCCCCTTGATGCCATGAATTGCAGAGACATGACCACTCGCAGCATTCACAATCAACTTGGGTATCGTGAATGGGGAAACCTTGTCGATGCCCTTTTTGATCAATCTCTCATGCTGCGCCTCAAACTCAGCCAACCCGCCTATACCTGAACCAACAACAACACCACATCGGTACGGATCTTCTTTTTGAAACTCAATACCTGAATCTTGGACCGCATCAGCAGCGGCAGCAATCGCAAACTGCGTAAAGCGATCAATTCGCCGAAGTTCTTTTACGCCAGCAACACCCTCTGCTAAACCGTCCCATGGAACCTGTCCAGCAAACTGCACTCGGTACCCAGAAACATCAAAAAGAGAGATTGGTCCGACGCCACTGTCACCAGCAAGCAGTCGACTCCATAGCGTTTCAACAGGTCTGCCAAGAGAGGTAACTACTCCGAGACCGGTAAGCACAATCCGTCGCTTCATGTCGTCCTTGGTCAACCCTGAGCCAAACATGTGATCTTTACAAAAGCTGAATCAGCCTTGATTGTTTTCAATGAACTCAACCGCTTGGCCGACAGTCTGAATTTTCTCAGCAGCATCGTCGGGAATATTGATCTCGAATTCTTCCTCGAGTTCCATAACGAGTTCCACGGTATCGAGAGAGTCTGCACCGAGGTCGTTAATGAACGATGTCTCGGGAGTAATCTGTTCCTTGCTGACGCCTAACTGAGAAGCAACGATGTCGATCACTCGATCCTGGACTGATGCCACGTCTGATCCTCCAAATATTGTGAATCGCGATCCGGTCTCGCGAAACATATGAAATGTTTTTAATAACAAACCCGCCGCAAACTAATCATGAAACGGTTCAAAAGCAACGGAACTGTACCGCAAGATATACCGGGTCACACCATGCCCTGTCCAGTTCGTACCAAAAAAACGGCAAGTAGGGCGTCTTAACCGATCAAACCGCCATCTACAACAAGAGTCTGAGCTGTAATATAGCCAGCAGATGGCGATGCAAGAAAGGCGACTGCTTCAGCAATTTCTGTCGCCAGACCAAGCCTCTTCGCCGGAACTCGTTTTTTCACTACATCCATAAGGGCAGGGCCCATAGCATCGGTCATTTCGCTCGCAATAAAGCCCGGAGCAACCGCATTCACAGTAATTTTCCGGCCAGCGAGCTCTTTCGCCACCGTCTGAGTAAGACCAATGAGACCTGCTTTCGAGGCTGAATAGTTAGCCTGCCCCGGATTTCCGATCATTCCTGACACGCTTGAAATATTCACAATCCTCCCATATCGCTGCTGCATCATGGGACGACTCACCGCCCGCATGAACAAGAATGGTGCTCGGAGGTTCGTTGACAAGACTTCATCCCACTCATCATTACTCATTCGGGGTATGAGCGTGTCTCGAGTCACACCAGCATTGTTGACGAGAATGTCGAGCCGTCCATGTTTTTGAACAACCGTCTCTACTACTTTTTCAATCGCATCAGATTGAGTAATGTCACAAGGTATCGGA
>JABHNP010000139.1 GCA_018694455.1 Planctomycetaceae bacterium
ACTTCGGTTCCGTGCCACCTCAAGATGCAGCATGTGCCCTTTCAGTACTTTGCGGAGCCAAGCAGGTACGGGCGATATCCACCCGATTACTGAGGGAGTGGGCTGCCGAAGCCGCAGGACTCCCCCTGTGGCTTGTTGAAGAGAGTTATGCTCATGTCGGCGACCTCGCTGAAACACTTGCTCTCATCTTACCAGAGCAACTCACGAATAACCCCGGTGGCTCTAATACCATCGCCGACCACCCGGCCCTTTCACTCTCTCACTTCATGCAAGAAACAGTGATAGATCTCAAGGGAAAGCCCGATGTTTACAAGCGTCAAGTGGTTGAAGAAACATGGAGGCGACTCAAGCCTCGTGAACGTATTGTCTGGCACAAACTAATAACAGGAGGCTGTCGTGTTGGTGTATCAAGAACGCTTGTTGCCAGAGCACTTGCTGAACTTTCGGGTCTCGAACCGACCACTCTTGCTGAACGCATGATGGCCGCAACTATCGAAACAGCTGAAGACTTTCAGTCACTCATTTCAAAAGAACCCACCTCCGCGGACGGCCTTCGTCCTTTCCCATTCTTCCTCGCCTCCCCGATGAATAGTGAGGTGCATGAACTCGGATCAATCACGGAATGGCAAGCAGAGTGGAAGTGGGACGGCATGCGTGCTCAAATTGTCCGCAGATCTGCTGGCATCTCAATCTGGAGCCGGGGAGAAGAGCGAATGAATGATGCTTTCCCGGAGATTGTGGATGCCGCAGAATCCCTGCCCAATGGTACTGTTCTTGATGGTGAACTTCTCGCATCCCTACCGAACAATCTCCTGCCATTTTCCATGCTGTCCAGAAGGGCAAGCCGAAAACGTGTCGGAAAGAAAATTCTTGCTGAAATCCCGTCCGTTTTTGTTGCATACGACCTTCTTGAAGCCCATGGTAAGGATATTCGATCAGAGCCTCTTTCTTTAAGGCGTAAAGAACTTCTGGCCATTGTGCCAACTGGCTTCCAAAGAAGACCCGCACCTGCTGGAGGGACAGTGAAACTAAAAAATGGAAATGGTAATACAAACGACAGACTTTTCCATTCTCCGCTTGTCCCGAATGGAACATGGGACGAACTTCGTCGTTCCCGAAAACATGCTCGCCAACGTGGCGTCGAAGGGCTCATGCTCAAACGAACAACAAGCAGCTACGCTCACGGAAGACAACGGGGCGATTGGTGGAAGTGGAAAGTCGAACCACTCGAAATTGATGCCGTTCTGCATTATGCCCAAGCAGGGCACGGCCGACGGGCAGGTTTACATACCGATTATACGCTTGGTGTCTGGGATGGAGATCAGCTTGTAACCATCGCCAAAGCCTACAGCGGATTAACTGATGAAGAACTTATCGAGATTGATAAAATCATTCGTAGTACAACAATTGAGCGGCATGGACCTGTCCGAATTGTGAAACCGACTCTCGTCTTCCAACTAGCTTTTGAAAATGTATCGAAATCAACTCGTCACAAATCGGGAATAGCTGTTCGTTTCCCGAGAATTACCCGCTGGAGACGAGATAAAGTTCCTCATGAGGCTGCAACCCTCTCCGACCTGAAAGCACTTCTTGCACAGACAACCGGCGAGACAGAGTGAAACCTATGCCTTCTGCATCCCAAACCAAGAGTTCTCGCAAATTGCCACGGGCGAAAAAAAGTTCTGCACACCAAAAGAATACTCCTACTGCAGAACCAAAGATCACTCCGACTGATCTGTTTGCACACTTTACTCAATGGTTCCTCAAACGAGACCAACAACCATTTACATTTCAGCTAGAGGTGTGGAAAGCGATGGCCGCTGGCAATGACGGCCTTCTTCATGCGCCAACCGGCACTGGTAAAACGCTTGCCGCATGGCTCGGTGCACTCTGTCGAAGCTATACCGTACCCGCTGAACATGAAAAACCAGGTATTCGAATCGTCTGGATAACTCCACTTCGTGCATTGGCAACCGATACTGCCCGTGCCCTCGAAGAACCACTCGCGAATCTCACTGATGCGTTTGGGCAGTGCTGGCAAGTGGGTACTAGGACTGGTGACACCTCGGCGGCTGACCGCCGTCGCCTTCGCCAAAATTGGCCCGAGGCTCTCATCACCACGCCGGAGTCGCTTTCAATTCTGTTGTCTCTCGAAGACAGCCATGAAATATTTGCTGATCTCGATACGGTTATTGTCGACGAATGGCACGAACTTTTAGCCACAAAGCGTGGCGTGCAGACCGAACTTGCACTATCGAGGCTCAGGGCCATTCATCCTAAAATGATTACATGGGGATTATCGGCAACACTTTCAAACCTTGATGAGGCCGTCCCTGCGCTTGTCGGGCCAAAGCGAAGCAGAAATGCACACCTCATAGAAGCAAATGCACCACGCAACCTTGAATTTTCTACGATTATCCCAGAACCAATTGAGCGATTCCCCTGGGCAGGACACCTCGGGCTCCGGCTTCTCCCACAAGTTCTAGAAGCACTTGAACATGCATCAACGACACTTGCATTTACAAATACTCGCTCGCAGGCTGAGCGTTGGTATGATGCTATTCGAAACGCTAGGCCAGACTGGAAAGACAAATTAGCATTGCATCACGGTTCTGTTGACCGTGAATTACGCAATGGAGCGGAGGCAGGACTTCGTGATGGCACTCTCAAATGTGTTGTCGCCACATCAAGCCTTGACCTTGGTGTTGATTTCGGCCCAGTTGAACAAGTTCTTCAGATTGGAAGCCCAAAGGGAATCGCACGAATTCTGCAACGGGCTGGTCGAAGTGGCCATGCCCCGGGTGCCGTTGGCCGTCTTCTTTGCGTGCCGACGCATGCCCTCGAACTTATTGAGTGTGCTGCCGCTAGAATCGCTGCAGCCGCTGGTTCGGTAGAACCCCGACGTCCACTCACGAATGCTCTCGACTGTTTATCTCAGCATATCGTCACCGTTGCCTGCAGTGGTGGATTTCGTGAACAGGAACTCTTCGAAGAAGTACAAGGAACGGTGGCATTTGCAGGTCTCGACAAACAGTCCTGGTACTGGGCACTCGACTTCGCCGCCCGTGGCGGTCATGCTCTTTCCGCCTACCCTGACTACTGCCGAATAAAAGAACGCTTTGGGCGTTGGTACATTGCCAGCCCGGCACTCGCTCGGCGGCACCGGATGAACATTGGAACAATCACGTCAAATGCAACAGTCAATGTGAAATGGTGTCGCGGTGGTCGATTAGGCACTGTTGAAGAAGCATTCATTAGCCGGCTCAATACCGGAGATCGATTCCTTTTTGCGGGTCGTCCACTGAAGCTTTTTCGTTTTGACGGCCTCACAGCCTGGGTCAAACGGTCACAGGGCAGTCACGGAATTCAAGTTCCTCGTTGGAACGGTGGCCGCATGCCTCTTTCAACTCTTCTTTCCGCAGCAGTACTCGAACAGGTCCGATTGGTAGGGGAAAGCCGTGACAAGTCATCCTCAGTTGCCTTACCTCAAGAAACAAAAGCCGTAGCACCGCTCCTTGCAACCCAAGCACAATGGAGTCGCCTGCCC
>JABHNP010000242.1 GCA_018694455.1 Planctomycetaceae bacterium
ATGTCAGGTAGGCCAAGGTCATCAACGGGTATATTTGGGAGGTGCTCAGCATAACGAATTGCATCGTACGCTGCGTAACCTATAGCACCACTTGTAAACGGTGGGAGTTCATTGAGACGGGCAGGTTTGAATTCTGCCATTCGTTTTTCGAGTTCAGCCAGCGGATCGGCAACATGAATGTTTTCAGCAGGTTGTCCTTCTCGTCGGATAGTTACATTGGGTCCATGGGCTTCGAATTGAAGGAAGGGTTCAGATCCAAGAAAACTGTATCGACCAACTTTCTCACCCCCAATAACGCTTTCAAAGAGGCAGCCGTCTGTTCCGGTATCAATGCGGGCAAAAGCTGATAATGGTGTAAGGGCGTCAGCAAAAATGCGACGGCAGACTGGAATAAGAGTTTCTTCCTGTGCTAACTCGGAGAAATATGTGAAGTTTGGAAAGTGATTCATGAGTCTTGCGGGTAAAATGTCACTCATTCTATCTAAAAATTCTAGCCAAGTCTCTCTTACCATTTGGAACTATGGATCAGCTGGAGTCAATGGGGAAGACCTCCTCGTCATTGGACTAGTATTGATGCCAAATTAGATCATTTTAGCGAATAAAATCCTTGAATTATTTTTGGCTTTCATACGCCTGCGGGAAATAAAAATGTGTTATTTAGCGTTTCACGGGCTGGGTTTGTTGAAAAAGTTTATGTGGGGGCAATTTGCTGTCGAAGCTGTTTCAATGAAAGTTTGGTTGAAATGAAGAGCCTTCTACCACCGTTATTAATCCGCCAATGGGCGGGCTTGGCGGTATTTTAAGAAGTGTTAGTGTGCTTTGTTGTAAGTACAGGTAACATTATTTGAAAAGGCGACAGTAGAATTGCTCGCTTCTGTGAAAGTCCAGCTAATATCCTCAGTATATTCTTATTCTGGGGAATTTAAGGAATGACGATATGCAATGCCAGCAATGCGATAAACAGGCGATGTTCCACATTACAGAGTTAGAGACAGGTGATGTCCGGGAACTTCACTTGTGTGAGGACCATGCACGTGTGTACCTAAATCAGGCAGAAGCAGATTCGCAGGAGAATGAGTCTGATGGTACAGGCGGTGCTGTTGGTGTTGGACAGACAGCAAAAGAACTTTCTGAAATTGATCAAAGAGTTTGTGAAATGTGTGGTATTACATTTTTTGAGTTTCGTAATCAAGGAAGGCTTGGATGCCCGCACGATTATGTTCAGTTCGAAGAGGAACTGGAACCCTTGATAGCCAATATTCATGGTGAATTGAAACACACGGGCTGTCGTCCGAAGAGGGAGAGGTCGGCAGAAGATCAATCGGTTTTGCCAGAGTCAACAGAAAAGCTGACAAGTGTTATCGGCATGAGGAAAGAAATTCGTGAGGCGGTTGAGGATGAAGATTATGAGGTAGCCGGGACGCTGCGAGACGACATACAAAAGATTCTCCATCAATGGCATGCAGAAGAGTCTAAGGAATAATGTTCCTATATTTTTTCATTCGATGGTTTGTGTAGATTTCCTAGCAAGTAGAAAAACATGTTCTCGCCTTGGGGCAAGCCACTTTCTAATAAGATTTTTCAATAATTATAGAACTCGATAATAATCTCATGAAATTTGAAGTATTAAAATCATCTGTTGGTGAGTGGTTGAAGGGAACTGGGCCAGAGTCGGACATTGTCATGAGCAGCCGGGTACGGCTTGCACGCAACCTTGCACAATATCCTTTTGTTGGTCGAGCTTCAGAGATGGAAAGAAGAGAGGTTGAGGAGTTTCTCCGTTCGCGGCTCACAAAAACATCCGTGGGCTCTCGTCTGGAATATATGGATTTGGGTGGTCTTGAAGATTTGGACCGTCAATTTCTAGTTGAACGTCAATTGATTAGTCGGGAGCATGCAGATGCTACAGGCGCGCGTGGCGTGGCAATTGATTCCGCGGAGCAGGTTAGCTTGATGATCAATGAAGAAGATCATCTCCGGATACAGTGCTTACATAGTGGCTTAGATCTTGAGGCGGTGTGGGCACAGATTCGAAGTGTGGATGAAGAAATCGAGGCTGTGGTTCCGTACGCATTCCACCAACGATGGGGGTATTTAACGGCATGTCCAACAAACGTGGGTACTGGAATCCGAGTGAGTGTCATGCTCCATCTCCCAGCCCTCGTAATCACACGGCAGATTGATAAAGTTTTCCGAAGTTTGCACAAAATCTCGTTAGCCGTCCGAGGTCTTTATGGTGAGGGATCACAGGCGTTCGGTGACTTTTATCAAATATCCAATCAGATAACCCTCGGTCGCACGGAAAGTGAGCTGATCAGTCAAGTGGCTGATGTTGTTCCTGTGCTGATTGATTATGAACGGCGAGCTCGAGATTTCCTTTTGGAAGAGACTGAGCGGAATGTACATGACCAAGTTAGTCGTGCCTTTGGGATTCTTAGAACAGCCCAAACGATTAGTGCCGAAGAGACAATGCAATTACTTTCGCGTGTCCGGATGGGAGTTTTGCTTGGACTCGTCGATGATCTCCACGTATCCGACGTGAATAAGCTACTTGTTCGCACCCAGCCTGCACACCTTCAAAAGATGAAAGGAATTGATCTAGATACAAAAGACCGAAATATCGAAAGGGCCCGCTTCCTTCGGTCTTATTTTGAAGCAGGCTCTTCGGGTGAAAATTAGAGTTGCTAAAAGAGGTTGAGTCAGCAGGAAGGCTCCAAAGGTGTTTTTGCTAAAGAAATTTTTCTGACATTTCAGTTTTTGGTTAATTTTGCTCGTAGAGCCTTGACCACCCCGGGCGGAACAAATTTCCCTAATGCAATATCGTCTGCTAGCGGCGTGATCTGTTTTAGTAGAGATGATGAGATATGAGAATATTGAGCGTCAGCCATAAGAAAGACGGTCTCGATTTCAGAATCAAGCATTCGATTTGCGAGTGTCATTGTGAATTCGGACTCAATATCAGTCAGGGAACGAACACCGCGTAAAACCACATGTGCTCGTTGTTCGCGGACAAATGTCACGGAGAGACCCTGAAATCGGCGAACGGTAACATTGTTCAGATGAGCAACAGCAGCTTCCACAAGATCAACCCGCTCTTTCTGGTCAAAAAGAGGTTGTTTGTCTGGGTTGATGCCTACTCCGACGACGATATGGGTAAATATCCGGCTCGCCCTGTCAATTACATCAAGGTGTCCAAGTGTAATTGGGTCGAATGAACCTGTGTAAACGGCAATTTGCCCATTATGAGTTGACACAGAGACTGACTCCACACAATTTCTCGTTTGTAAACATCAAAGATCCTGTTGGATCTCTGCAGACTACCAAGTATGGTATCTCAGAGAGAAAACTCAAATAGAGTGATTTCAAGCACTTGAATTATTCAGTTACCTTTTGGAGGGTCCTACGGCGTGTCGAAGTCTGTTTCGTTTGCCGGTATGGTTGTATCGGGGATAGTAAGCATCCTCTTTTTGGCGGATTTGGCAGTTGCAATACCTTTTAGTCGCGTGAGCATACTCGCCGATGTTGGGTTCATTTTAAGTAGCGCAATACTTGCATATTTGAGCTGGTCAGCATTAATGAGCAGGACAGAAGAGTAGCTATCACTTGTGCTAGCTGCTATTTAAGCGGCCTTAAGAATTGAAGCAGGCATCTCTCGTGAGCTTCTTTTTGAAATAACTGTGGGTAGCTGATCAAGGCTTATCGCAATAGTCGCTTTTTTTGAAATTAGATGTCGAAGCCGCCGTGTAGCCTTCGTAAATTTCCTGTGATCATAATTTCCATTTTGTAATCCAGTATCGAGAACACGAAGACTTCCGCAATGCGGTCGCTTATTCGCAAGGGCAGAGAAAAAGCCTTTCGTGGATCGCGGTTTTGGATTGTCCCGTGACACCTCCCACAGCCCCCACTGGACGTTACGGCACGGCCATCCAGCTGGAGTCGGTCGTCTCGGAGATGATATTGCGGTGGTTGAGTGTGTGAGGATTACTGAGATTCCCTCATCGACAAAAAGATCGTATTGGTGGTCTCTGCCAGGATTCGATATGACCACAACTTTCAGGTCTGGGAAACTGTATCGTGCCGAACGTAATTTCATACGAAGGCGGTGTTTCACGCATAGGTCATCTGCATCCAACTCAAGGCACGTAGTTCCAATATCACTAGGCATTCTTTCAAGACCGGGCAATGTTCCGTACCAAGAGATCGGCAGTGTTGGTGTATGCTCATCGAAGGCAATGGCCGTTGGCATGTTTTTAGGTGGTAAGGGTGCGCAAACGATGTGAATGTTTGTTGAACTTTGGTTATGCACACTGATTCTCCGAGGCGATTCCGATACATAATGAAAAGGGATTCAGGAGCAGATGCTCGCGCTTTACAGGCCCTGCTGTTGACGCTCTATAGCACAAAAACTACCGATAAAACTTCGTATCGACGCTGAAATAAAATCCCTTCAGCGATTTGTGCTATTACGGCTTATTCGGTCGGCATTGTCTTCCTTGCCGGAATTTCTTGACATCGCAAGTCTTTTGAATGACGGCTTTCCCAAGACTCGATTGAGTCCAAAAGCGACGTCATTGTGGGTTCGGTTGCCTCAGCTGTCACTGGATAACCAAGTTGGGTGAGCTTTGAGGACGTGATGGGCGAAATACTTGCGATTTTCCATGAATGGAGGTGCGTGCCGAATACATTCACAGCGGTTTCGGCAATAAAAGAACTTGTGAGCAGAATCCAGGTGACTGGAAACTGTTCGATCATTCGAATAGCTGTTTGTTGATTTGCTGTAGTTGCCTGACTTGCGTAAGCAGCCACCTGCCGGACTTCATGGCCCGCTGCTATAAGTTCTTTGCGGAGCACATCGCGTGCCCGCTCGGCCTGAATAAGAAGAAATCGCTTCTGGTCACAATCTTGCTTGAATGCTTCAATAAAGCCCTCAGAGAGCCATCTGTCAGGAATCAAGTCGCAGACAAAACCATGATTCTCAAGCGCGGTTGCGGTAGTAGGACCAATAGCAGCGATTTGCGCGGTCCCTAATGCTCTTGGATCGCGCCCGAGACGTCGGAGTTCCCTGCAAAAGTGGTCAACACCGTTGACGCTTGTGAAGACGATCCAATCAAAAGACCATGCCTCGGTAATAGCACTTTTTAGTTCTTGAGTATCTGTGGCCGGAACGATTTCAATCAATGGCAAGTGCATCGCCTCGCCGCCCCTTCGTGTAATATCATTTATTATAGAATCAGCCTGACCCACCGGGCGGGCAACTAGGATTCGGCATCCTTGGAGTGGTAATTTTACATCGTCATAGTGTGGGTTATGCAGCGGCGTCTCACCAATCACAGCAACTGCTGGTGAGGGAAGTTGAGCTAGATCTACGTCAGCAGCACATGCGGCGAGTGTAGTCTGAATAATACGCTGGTCAGGCCAGCTGCAACGGCTTACAAAAGTAACTGGTGTATCAGATGCTCTTCCTGCTTTCAGAAGTGCATCTGACCAATGTTGTACTTTATCAACACCCATATAGATCACAACAGTGCCCTCTTGGATCGAGAGTTTGTCGTAATCAATCGTGTCTTGCTTTTCTTTCGCTTCGTGGCCAGTGACGATGGTGAGGCTTGACGAAACGTTACGTGACGTGAGCGGTGTGCCTGCTGCTGCGGCTGCAGCGGTTGCTGATGTAATGCCAGGAATTATTTCAAACGAGATAGAGTGTTCGTTGAGTGGCTCGATTTCTTCCCGAAGCCTTGCGAAAATAGTTGGGTCGCCTCCCTTGAGACGCACAACACTACGGCTATTCGTCGCATGCGTAGCTAGGCAGTTTCCAATTATTCTGCCGACATCTCTTCCAGTAGAACCTCCAAGAACTGCCGAAAGTGGAATTTTTTGTGCGTCAGGGTTGATGAGGTTGAGAACAGCAGGAGAGACGAGTTGGTCATAGATTACAACCTCGGCGGACTCGAGCACTCGAGTAGCGCGAACAGTCAGGAGATCTGGTTGGCCGGGGCCGGCACCGACAAAGAGCACATGCCTTTTGCGCGATGTATAGGCAGGCTCTTTTTCAAGTGCTGAGCTAGGAGCATGATCGTTTAAAGTGAGGAGGCTTTTCATCAAATACCTGTGATTTACGCTTTCAGCATAACGAAGCAACTAAAGAGAGTATGCGAATTGTCACAATTATGTCATTAGATAGGTTGCAATCAGGTATCTTTATATAGCTTAATTGTGTTTGATGTTTATTAGAAATTGGTCAATAGGCATCGTGTTTCTTAAGGGCGATGAGTAGGCTCTGTTAAGATTTGGTAACAAGATTGTCGTCATATTCTCTGTTCAATTGTAGGAAGCATGTCAGGAAAAACTGAAGAAACAAAAACAGTTGGAACTCAGAGGGATGTCGGGAGTCTATCGCCGCCATCACCGGCAGAACGTAGCCGACTCACGAAATGTTTCACCACGGGGTCGGATAACCTGCGGAAAGGTAATTATGACTATGCCGTTGAGTTATTTGGGAGTTGCGTGACGGGGGATCCAGGAAGTGCAATTTATCTTCAAGGATTTTTGGAAGCACTATCCAAAAAGTATAGTGGAAAGAAAAAAGGTGGGCTTGCGTCTCTGCTGTCTGCTGGAAGCCGTGGCAGTCTGAAGCGTCTCCTTGCTAGTGGAAAGACTAGAGAGGCTATTAAGGTAGGCCTCGACATTCTTAAAAAAGATCCATTTGATATTGCATGTATCCTAAGTTTAGCTGAAACGTGTGGTTCAGTGAATTGTCTCGATACGCAGGGGCTATTTCTTCGTCGAGCACTTGATGTCGCACCGAAAGACATAGCAGTAAACAGGCACTGTGCAAATTATAAAGAGCGATTGGGGGAATACGACCAAGCAATATCCTGTTGGCAGCGGCTTGCTGGGACAAAAAGTGTGCAGGAAGAAGCTGAGCGTGAGATTGCCCGGCTCAGTGTGGAGAAAACTCGACAAAAACTTGAAAATCGTGGAGTGAGCCAGAAAGAAGACAGTGGTGTTACTCCGCTGGAACAACTGCAAAAAAAATTAGCTGCGTCACCGACTGATTCTGAGACTGCCTTTGAGTTGGCCGATTTGCTTGAACGAGAAGCTTCAATAGAAGAAGCAGAAAAAGTACTGGTTAATGTTTTGGCTGCTTCAGGCAATGACCTCAAGGTTCGAGAGCATCTTGAGGATAGGCAGATTCGGTGGGCAAAACGTAAAGTTATGCTTGCAGAAAAGCAGGTGCAAAACACGGACAGTGAAGGAAATAGGGAAACATTAGATCGATTAAGAACTGCTCTTGTAAAACAAGAAATTGATATTTTCGCTGCTCGAGTAGAAAGATACCCAGATAACGTTGCTTGGAAGTTTGAGCTGGCTATACGACTAAAAACTTCTGGTAGCCCCGCTGAGGCGATTAAATATTTTCAGCAAGTACAGATAGACTCACGTCGCCGCGGGGCAGTAGCTCTTGAGTTGGGGGAGTGCTTTCAAAAAATTAAACAATATCCACTCGCCATGAGGAACTATCAGGCGGCAGTAGAAAGCTTGGGAGAACGAGAGATAGAGTTGCGAAAAAGAGCTTTGTATAGAGCAGGTGTTTTGGCTGCAGCCATGAAAGACAGAGATGCAGCGTTGAAGTTTTTGTCGAATCTTGCTGAGATTGATTTCGGTTACCGCGATGTGGCACAGCGTCTCGAAAAATTAAACGCGGAAGATGCTTAAGGGATTGCTTTTCTGTCCGTACATTCGGGAAACCCTCTGATTGTGCTTGTTTTGTCAGGGCACTGGCGGAATTGTGTTTTGTCGGGTAATTTAGTGGAATAGATAAGTATTTGAGTCCAGTTCCTAATCAAGTCGAGGAATGACAGTAATGCCTCATTCGGCAAGTGCAAAAAAACGATTGCGTCAAAATGTTCGAAGCCGTGACCGCAACCGAGCTGTGAAGTCGGAAATGAAAACCGCAATCCGTAAGGTACTGGATGCAATTTCTGAGAAAGACGTTGCTGCAGCAAAGAGTCTTTTTAATTCGGTTGCTAAAAAAGCTGACCGAGCAGCGACGTCTAAGATGATTCACAAAAATAAGGCAGCTAGAATCAAGTCAAGGCTCTCTGCCCGAATTGTTGCCGCACAGTCAGTGACAGACTGAGACTTGGCCGAAAGTGCCACGTGGGGTAAGGATTTCAAACCATAGCACCCCAGTCAATGCTTTGACTGTCGAATACAGGACCCTCGATACAGGTTCTTCGGTAGTCCCAACTCCCTTCTCTATCGATGATGGGTGCAACGCAACTAAAGCAAATTCCAATCCCACACGCCATTGGCGTTTCGAGTGAAACCTGGCACTTGAAGGAGCGGTCGGCTGTCCACTTTGCGACAGCAGCCATCATTCCTTCAGGTCCGCAGCAGGCGATTGCAGGTGGTTCATTTTTTGGGAAAATCTTTTCTTTCTCCATGTTGTCAAGGAGATCAACAACCGTTCCACGATGCCCCCTTGAACCGTCAAGTGTTGCCAATCGGACTTGCATGCCATGATTCACAAAGTCTTCAGTGTGTCCGAAAAAATTGGCGTGTCGTGCACCCCAGCAGAACGTAACGTGGCCGGAAGGAACCTTTGCTAAGAAATCACGACCTAGCATGAGAAGTGCCGTCTGTCCGATTCCACCAGCTACCAGAACAAGATGTTTCACGGCTGGATTTTGGAAACTGTTGCCGAGGGGACCCCAGAGTGAGACACTGTCGCCCGGCCGAAGGTTGGTCAACGCAGTTGTGAACTTACCGGCTACTGCGTAAATAAAATCAACAAATTTCTGATTACTACCGTCAGTGGGTGCAGGTGTTTGTTGCCAGTGTTCAGGTATTTGGTCATTCCTAAATACGTCATATACAGCCAGAGGACGGGCAAGAAGTGGGTCGTTCTGATTGGCAAGACGAACCATCGCAAATTGGCCCGGGCGAGCTGACTCAGCAAGGCGGGGGCAGTCAATTCGAATCCGCCATGTCGATTCAGCGATTTGCTCGTGAGCAACGATTTCTGCCTGCTGGTAGAGGGGTGTGCATGAGGGACTAGGGGATGACATGTGCATAGTGCTTTTGCTACCTAAATTTTTTTACTCTCACCACGTTCTTTATTACTTGAAACGCTGCTCTAGCGAGTCCTTTTTCTCCATGAGGATGCCTTCCCAGGGCGTTTGGGTCGTCGCCTGACGCCTTGTCCCTCGGGTCGACGGCCTGCTTCGACGTCAAAATTTTCTCGGTTTGCCCGTGATCTACCACCGTACATCCTTTTTGGGGCATTTGTTCGAGGTTTTGGAGAGCGATTTTCACCCATCGCAGCAGTTGCAGCCTGCCGTAATCTCTCAATCTCCTCCCAGCTGAGTTTCCGCCATTGGCCAGGGAGAAGGTTTCCAAGAGTTAAATCACCTACTGCTATTCGTTTGAGTTGCTGTACCTTATGACCAAGGGATGCCAGCATTCTTCGAATCTCACGATTACGCCCCTCGTCAAGAACCATCTCAAGGACGGTGCTCTGTTTGTGCTGGGAGCGAACAGTTACCCTCTTCGCTTGCACGGTAGCTTCTGCGAGGCTGACACCTTGCCTGAGTGATTCGACTGTCTCTGGTGTTGGAATACCTGCAATTTGAACCAAATATTTTTTTTCAACGCCATATCTTGGATGAGTGAGAAGATTACCAAGTTCACCATCATTTGTGACAAGAATGAGTCCCTCACTCGCACGATCAAGACGACCAACTGGAAACAACCGTTGATCAGCTGGAACAAGGTCAATCACTCGTGGACGACCAGATGGGTCGTAGTTCGTTGTCACAACACCAACCGGTTTGTTGAGCAAATATACGCTTCGGCGAGGATTGGGTAGTCGTTCACCATCGACACGGATTGATTGTCGAACTGGATCAACTTTCGATCCAAGAGTTGTAACAATCTCGTGATCAACTTCTACACGACCCGATGTAATCAGTTCTTCACATGAGCGGCGGCTGCCAAGGCCAGCAGCAGCAAGCACTTTCTGAAGCCGTTCAAGGCCATCATCAACATCTCTAAAATTTCGGTTTATTGAGTGTCGGGCCGGAGTTGATCCTGGCCGAGGAGATGGCTTCCGAGCCAAAGGGCTACTGTGGGTCTGTCTAGCGGCTTTTGATTGACGTCGGGGTAATTGAGACACAGGAGAAATTTCCAGAGGAATTGTTATTCCTCAAGGATACAGCATTCAGCTACCGAACGGGTGCCCACCAACGAGATCGTGTAATTTCTGGCACCGGATCAGCAAAATCACGAGGTCGAGCCCCATCCATGAGAGGCATTCTCAAAACAGATGGTGCGATATCGTCTTGTAAATATGGGTCGAAACGGACCGCTCGCCGTTGCTGCTGTTTTGCCGGGCCCGGCTGAGTCCAGTCCGGTCGTCCTAGGGCGGCACAACCGGTGCATGCAAAACAACAAATTATCACCATCGTTCGGCTAAACTGCATTTTGCTTACTCCAGCAAAGGCACAGATGCAAAGAATATGAGTCTGAAGTCTAGGGATGCAACTCATTTTTCCAAAGATCGAAAATAAGCCGTTTTTTAAGTGTCATCTCTATATTTCAAAGTGTCCGTTGGCAGAGGGAGCGTAATTCGAAGAAGGTGAGGGCTGTTCTGACCGACTGAGAGGCATGAAAGGCTTTGTGGCTGAAGACTTGCGGGAAAAAGAGCGCAGTCGCCTCGTTTCAGTGTTGGCAGATTCCAGCCAGAGGGAAGTCGTACTTCACCGGCTAATACAACAATAATTTCACAATAATTGCCGGCTGTAGACCATGTTCCGGTTGGTAAAACCTCGTCGAAGTAAAAATAAGGACTCTCAACAAGTCGGTGAACAGCAGGGTCTTGTGTCGATATCTTTTTTGTGAGGGTAACTGGGCCCGTAAAGTGTGTTGCGGCAAGTCCTTCGTTGAGGTGAAGAGCCCTTGGATTATTGTGTTTATCAACCCGGTTCCAATCGAATAAACGAAACGTAACATCGCTAGATTGTTGAATCTCAGCTATTACAAGGCCGGCCCCGATTGCGTGGACAGTGCCTGCCGGAATAAATATGCAGTCACCTGCTTTCGGCTCAATGACATGAAGGGCATCTTCACATCTTCCTGAGGTGATTGCACGTTGCAGTGTCGATTTGTCAATTCCATCACGTAATCCGGCATAAATTTTGCTCGTGGGTTCAGCTTCGACGACATACCATGCTTCAGTTTTACCTCTGTCTGGAGGTGTTCTCTTCGAAGCTTCTTTATCGTCAGGGTGAACCTGCACGGAGAGTACTTGGTGGGCATCTAGAAATTTAAATAAAAGTGGAAAAGTGCTTGGTGTAGATATGCCTGTGATTGAAAACGAGTCTTCTTGCATTAGCCCGCCGAGAGTTCTTCCTGCGAGAGGGCCGTATCGGACAATGCTTTGATCGTCTCCACGATCAACGATTTCCCATGATTCGGCGTAGGGGCCGGCGTGCTCTAATTCACGGCCAAGCAAACTCTGGAAACGGCGTCCGCCCCACAGATATTGTCGGTATAGAGGGCGGAAAATCAGTGGAGTGAACATGGCTGATATCTATCGACAAGATGAATGAAAATTAAAACACAAGATGGCATCGAGGTTGTACCAAAACGGTGCTCAGGGTTGACCATAGCCATCGAGGATACGCCCGATGCCAAAAAGACACACGGATACAACTAACACCATCAACATCTGTCCAAGAGAAATGGCATGGTTGAGTTCGAGGATTATTGCAAATGCTGGAAGAATTAAACCGAGACGTTGACCGATTTGTCCGATGAGCCTCATTTCGCTGCACTTTTCCAGATTTATGGGTGGGGGTGAATCAAATGTATTTATTTGAGAATACTGCGGTGATACTAAAACAACCGTTAATTTACAGCGAGGGCTTGTGTCGTGTCGCTATCTGGCAATACTGCGAGAGGTAAAAAAGCACCGCTTTCCAGTTTAGTTTAGATCAAGGAGTCTCTCATGACGAATCATCGCTCTAATGCAGTAACTTTTAAAGGCAATCCGCTGACACTCGTTGGTGACGAATTGGTGCCTGGAGCGAAGGCCCCAGATTTTGATCTCGTCTGCTATGGGCCGGATGGCATGCAGCACATCAAACGAGATGATTTCACTGGAAAGCCATTGATCGTAAGTGTCGTGCCGTCTCTTGACACACCAGTGTGTCAAATTCAAACAAAAACGTTTAATTCACGAGTTGCTGCTTTAGGTGACAAGATAGGTGCACTCACGGTAAGCCTTGACTTGCCATTTGCTATGAATCGCTTTTGTGGTGCCGAGTCGATAGAATCGATGAAAAACGGAAGCGATTATATGGATCGTAATTTCGGGCAGAATTGGGGCGTGCTCATCGATGAATTAAAAATTCTTGCAAGGGCAGTATTTGTTCTTGATAGCGAAGGCGTCATTCAGTACGCCGAGATCGTGCCAGAGGTTGCAGACGAGCCGGACTACGAGGCAGCAGCAGCGGCAGTGCAGAAATTGTTAGCTTAATTTTTTAGAATGCCTCGCATGTCCTGTTTTGCATGGGCAAGAGCTTCGGGTAATTTTGCAGAAAGCTTACCGCCGGCCTGCGCTAGGTCCGGACGTCCGCCACCTCGGCCTCCAACGAGCGAGGCCGGCTCGCGTATCCATGTACCTGCGGAAATGCCCCTCGATTCAACCTCGCGGCTAATGCCGGCAACAAGCGTGACCTTACCAGCCTCAGCGCTCCCGAGAAGTACAGCTACAGGGCTCGCTTTTCGACGGAGTTGGTCGATGCAATGACGCATTGCTGCTGCATCACATCCTTTCGCATCTGCTACCACAATTCGTACTCCATCGACTTCCTCGGCTGACCTTAACAGTTCTTCGATAGAAAAATCGGATTGCTGAGTTGTGGCCTGCCGTTTGAGTGTCTTTAATTCTTTCGTCAAAGCTTGAAGTCTTTTTGGGAGATCAGTCACGGGGACTTTGAGGGCATTTGCTGAATCAGTCAGGGTTGCTTCAGTTTGTCGGAATCGCTCGAGAGCCCGATGGCCAGTGACCGCAATGACTCGACGTGTGCCTGCCGAAACGCTTTCTTCGTTTATGATTTTGACGAGACCAATTTCACCAGTGTTATTTACGTGAGTCCCCCCACACAATTCTCTGCTAATTTCATCGATAGAGACCATGCGGACGATGTCAGGGTACTTTTCACCAAACAGCATCATTGCTCCGGCGTGTCTGGCTTCTTCTAGCGGTAAGAGACTTGCCGCTACTGGTGCTGCTGCAAGCACATTTTCATTGACCATTGCTTCAATTTGCTGAAGGGTTTCGTGATCGACGGCGGAAGCATGGCTAAAATCGAAACGGAGTAAATCAGCATCAACTTTGGATCCTTGCTGCACAGCGTGTTTGCCAAGAAAGTGTTGTAAGGCAGCGTGAACAAGGTGTGTTGCGGAATGAGCGCGCCGAATAGCCTTCCGTCGACGCTCATCTACGATTGCCGAGACCTCTTGTCCGAGTTCGATCGAACCTGTTCGAAGAACGCCGCAATGTAGAAAAAACCCACCTTCTTTTTGGGTTTTAAGAACCTCAAAGGTGCCTTGTGGTCCCTCGAGCCAGCCAATGTCTCCCACCTGCCCTCCGGATTCACCGTAGAAGCTGGTTTTGTCTAAAATGATCGTCACAAGTTGCTGTGCATCGGAATCTCCATTTACGACATTATTTTCTGCGAGTGATTCACAAAGCCGGTCCTGCGCGATGATTCCAACAATTTTACTTGTTGTTTGAAGAGATTCGTAGCCCAGGAATTCTGAACCATGCATTGCTTTTTTAAGCGCATCAAGTGGTCCGGAGGTGAAAACTTCAACGCGTGTTCCAGCGCCTGATTTTTTTCCGTGTGCTTCCATGGCCTCTCGAAAACCGTTCCAGTCGAATGCACAATTTCGCTCAGCAGCGAGTGTTTCAAGCAGTTCTGGGGGGAAGCCATACGTAGTGTAGAGTTCGGCGGCGTCCTCTCCGCCTACAAGGCCACCACCAGATGAATGAATACCTTCGAAGAGTTTATGAATTCTTGTGAGACCTCCGCCAATAGTTGCTAGGAAAGACTCTTCTTCTCGTTTAATTACGTTTGTTACGTGCTCGACGGTTTCGGCTAACTCGGGGTAGGAGTGCTTCATTTGAGACGCAACGGCTGGAGGAAGCGTGTGAAGGAATGGCTCTCGGATGCCCATCTGCCAGCCATCAAGCACCGCTCGACGTAAAAGACGTTTTACAACATACTTTTCTTCATTATTGCCCGGCAGGACATTTTCATGAATCGCAAACGTACATGCTCGAACATGGTCAGTAATCCGGCGTATTCGGCGGCCATTGTCGTCACCGGCGATATAGTTTTGATTGCAGGTATCCGCAACAGTTTCAACGAGCGGTAAGAGGATGTCGATATGGAAATTGCTGTCTACACCTTGAAGCATTGCACATGTGCGTTCCAGACCCATGCCTGTATCGATATTTCGACTCGGAAGTGGTCTGAGGTTATCCGGTGGATCACCAATTCGGTTGTGTTGGGTGAATACAAGATTCCATATCTCGACCTCATTGCCGTTTGGCATCTGGTAGAAAACTTCGCTGCAAGGGCCGCAGACGCCATCAGGACCCTGCGAGGGGGCACTTGCTGGCCAAAAGTTGTCGTCTTCTCCCATTTTGGTAATACGATTTGATGGTACCC
>JABHNP010000057.1 GCA_018694455.1 Planctomycetaceae bacterium
AGGTGTGACTGTTGGTAGTACGATCCATCAAATATTCGAAGAGGTAGACACGACGATTGTTCCTCTTGAGGAAGAAATACAACGAATCGTAAAGAATAAAATAACAAATGGGAGACTCAGGAATTTTGGTGAAAATATTAGCAAGATGGTGCAAGAAACACTGACAACGCCACTTGGTGGGCCTTTTGGAAATGATCGTTTAGTAGATATCCCACCTTCACGCTGTATACCTGAGATGGGTTTTGAAATGGGATTAGGAGGTCAGCAAAAAAACATAAAAGTGTCTTCTGTAGGAAAAGTTCTTAAAGAATGTTTGTCACCTCAAGATCCTCTCGCTAACTATGCTGAAATACTTTGTGGTCCAGCTTTTGAAATACCAATAGGGGGCCTACTCACTGGGTCTGTTGATGCGGTGCTCGGGTTACCGGGCAGCCGATCAGATCATCCAAAATTGGCAATTTGTGACTACAAAAGCAACCGCTTGCATACGGCTGGAATGCAAAATCCTTTACAAGCTTATGCACCAGAACGAATCATTGAGGCGATGGAGGTTCATCATTATCCATTGCAGGCAATTCTATACGGAACGGCACTGTATAGAATGTTGAGATGGCGACGGCCCCAGGTAAATCCAGATCAATGTATTGTTGGTATTGTCTACGTATTTACTCGAGGCATGAAAGGGGCAGATACACCAACAGATAATCAGGGAAGAAGGTATGGTGTTTTTACCTGGAGGGCACCGGCAGGACTTTGGCAGAAACTCAGTGATCTGCTCGCTGGAAAATTTGAGGCAACTATATGATGCCACCTCATGAATTGCAAGATTATAGAAAGTTCGGAGTAATCGGACGTGAAGATATCACGGCAGCCACTGTATTGGTATCAATCGCGAATCGAGATTGTGAGGAACAGCCAAGTCTTCTTGCTTGGGTTGGGTTTTGTCTCGCACTTCGGACCGTGCGGGACGGTCACACATGTGTTGATTTTGATAATATCAGTGAGTGGGCTGGTGGAATTGAAATAGGTGCCGTTGATGCACCCGACTGGCCATTACAGCCAGGCATATGGCTAGATTCTCTAAAGGCTGTCAAGTCACTTGTTGCCGCCTCTGAAGATCGACGACCGTTTGTAATTGATGGTCATCGACTGTATCTTGCAAGAGCACTCTCGGAAGAGCAGGATATTGCATCGGTATTAATGCGAGATTCATGTCGGCAAGTACGCGTTTTACTCGGTGGACCAGGTACTGGTAAAACAACAAAAATCGCTCAAGATTTGGTTGAGCGATTTTCTAGTCTTAGCACGAAAGAATCTTGGCCAAGATTAGGCCTCGCTGCACCAACAGGTAAAGCGGCATCACGAATGACTGATGTGCTAAGGCAACGATGTTTAGAAGTCGGTGCTTCAGCGAGCGTCATAGCTGCCGTGACAGCAGAACCAGCTCGTACAGTTCATAAATTATTAGATTACAACCCATCTCGAGTACAGCCGTTTCGATATCATGCTGGGAATCGCTTGCCATACGATATGGTCATTGTTGATGAAGCATCGATGTTATCAAGTTCATTGATGTATCACTTGCTCACGGCTCTTGCAGATGATGCAGAAGTCATTCTTGTAGGTGATCCTGATCAGCTTGCCAGTGTTGATGCCGGAACAGTGTTAGGAGATATTGCTGGATTTCGCTCAGACCGTTTTAAGAAACACCCACTTCATAAAAAAATTGCAGAATTGACCACAATCCACCGTGCGAAAGACGCACCGGGCATCAAGGCTTTGGCTGAGTCAATTCGAGCAGGCGATGTTGCCCAAACACTAGCGGTTCTCGAGGCCGGTCAGACAGATGTTCAATGGATTGAATCAACAAACAAACGCGCCGTGAACGGATTGGTAACCGAGATTGTCGCTCACGCAGAGAGATTGCAGAATGTTGCAGAACACGGTGATCTCGATAACACGCTTGCTATACAGCAGGAAATGCAAGTTCTTTGTGCACACCGAGAAGGGTTCTCAGGGGTGACACAATGGAATGCTCGTGTCGAATCAAAGCTAGGAATTACACAAGCCATGCCTTGGTACATAGGACAACCAATCATGATTACTCGAAATTGCCGGTCACTCGCACTTTTTAATGGTGATGTTGGGGTAATCGTAGCTTCATCCAGTAGTCACAGTCGTTTCGAGGCAATCTTTGGTCAACCTGGTCAACATGTTCGAGTGCCAGTTTCGAGGCTCGAGGATGTTGCAACGGTACACGCTCTTACCATTCATAAAAGTCAGGGTTCCGAATATCAACATGCAGTTGTTATCTTGCCAGAACATCACAGTCGCATTGTCACTCGTGAACTTGTGTATACAGCGGTGACTCGAGCAATCAAAAAAGTCACAATCGTGTGCCCTCGAAATGTACTTGAGGCAGCAGTCAAGAAGCCCATTCGTCGTGCAACTGGTCTTACAGAACGAATGACTTCATTGTGGAATGAATCTCAAGTTAAACTCGAAGTAAATCCGCTTGCTGTTCATGACACGTAAAAAAGATCACAGGAAATCGTTTTGAAAATGATTTTAAAATGGAAATAGCTTCGCTCAAACGGTCCTTGTCTAGATGTACTAGTGGATCGTCCAGCATCACAAAACCACTTGCAGATTGTAGATATAACTCAGCGAGGGTTAGGCGGATGGCGAGCGCAAGAGCCCCGCGTGCACCTTGCGAGAGTCTTTCGGGTGACATTCTTATCGTGCCACGAGTAATGTGTGATGGAAGTGTATCAAGAAAATCCAGCTGCGAATTACTGGAAGAAATAGTTGAGAATATTTCTGCAACACGTTTATTAAATTCATCAAGAGAAGTGTTATCGATAGAAGCAATGCTAGCAAGCGTTTCTTTGATTCGTTTATATGAGTTGCCTTCATCCAGAATGTATTCGAAATAGTTTCTTGCATTGTCTGCTTCTTCTGTAAGGTCTTCACTACGACGGTCCCCTAGCTGGCCCTCAAGCCCACCTCTTTGAGCTGCGAGCGTAGATCTTGGTTCACTATTTATATTTATTCGTTCTTGGGCAGAATCAAGAGCGTGTACAAACGCATCACTCGAAGAAAAGCTTGATGGGACGTGCGGCAACGTTGTAAGTGTTATCTCTGCGGTACGAAGATCGTGCTGGACTGTAAGAAGATTCTCTCCAAGTGCCTCAAGGTTCGTATAAGATTTTTCCCACAATTGAATGCGTTCTTGATGTGTTTTCAGGGATTGATCACCTGTAGAAACTGAATGACGTACAGACTCGAGTTCAAGCTCTATTGTTTTGCTGTCTCGTGTTTTTCGGAGTCCTTCAATTTCTGCAAACCGCTTATCCCACTCTGCCCGTGTTTTGCCTTGGAGAAGTGCTCGGTATGTTTCCTTTTTTGATTCCGTACGGAGCGCAAGGCTATCGTAGGAGGAAGATTGTTCCTTGGCTTCAGCGACACTTGAAACACCACTGCCTTCAAGTGTAAGACGTAAAGCAGTTCGTTTTTTATGAAGATCACGAAAGATTTCTTCAACGTCTTCGGTGCCACTGTCTACGGTGATAACGAGCCCGGATGATTCGATTTGAATACGGCCGGACGCTGTTCCAGTAAATGGAATTTTTTGAATCTCACGCTGCTCTGGTGGGTCGTCAGAATGCGTAATAACAACCGATTGTGCTGGATGCGAAGTGATAGAGTACGTCAATGATTGGGCAGCAAGTATGTTTTCAAGGTGAGTCACTTCATGATGGAGTGTTTCTATAGTTAAGAGTATTTCTGGCTCAGGTCGGCGCTGTTTTTTCATGGCATCCTGAGCTTCGTGCATCTCTTTTTCTGTAGACTCAATGGTGAGGTAATTGTGTACGATATCATCGGCCTGCTCCCGTAATCGTGCTATACGAATTTCATCATCAAGATTCTTTGATTGCGTAACAAGCGAATCTCTTTGTATTTTCCATGCGTCGACTGACGCATGAGCTGTGGGCCAGGCAGCAAATACCTTCCTGAGTAATTTCAGCTCACTCGTAAGTCTGGAGATCCGCTCCTCCATGACGCTTCGCTCAGATAATTGATCTCGTAAAGGACCAAACTCAGAAAGAAATTTTTGATCTGTTTTTACTTGCTCTTCGATTGTGATGAGTTGAGATGTAATAGCATCAATTTCTTTTTCAATCCGAAGAATTGTTTTTTGTTCTGCAATTAATGTCTGCCATGCGTACCAAGCGGTGAGTATTTCCCCTACGCCTTGCTTCCATTCGTTGCCGACTAATTTTTCTTGTCCATTTTGTCGAATTGGTCGCTGACGGTCGTCATCCCAACGGCCAAAATATTTTTTAATACGCTGTTCAAGTAAATCTTCAAATCTTCGTTGGTCAATGTCGCCCGCCGTCTCATTTCCTGCTTGAACAAGACTACGAATATCCCGAAGTTCAAAAGAATTGGCTTTTAGTTTTGCTATCGTATTCTCTAGTTCATCATGGCCTGTGAAAAAGATATGACGAAATGTCGCCTCGTTATGGCCGCAGAGCTTTTCGAGAATTCTCGCAATTGTTTCAGTGTCACTGAGAGCTGACCCATCTGGAGTCGTAAGATGAGACGTGGACTGGGAACCCCATCGCTTTTTGAGCTGATAATGTGTGCCGTTATCGTCGATATCGAGAGTGATGGCGGCGTAGTCACCTGCTGGAAGAGGTAACCACGGTGCGATGAGGTTTCGGAAACGAGATGGAGTGAGGTTGGTTGGGGTGAAGAGACTATGGAATATTGCCTGCCGTAACGTTGACTTGCCAGTCTCGTTGGGGCCACTTATGACAACAAGAGGATCAGAGAGGTCCCATGAAGAATCTTGGAATTTTCCAAATGGATGGAGCCGTATCGACAGTAGCCTCATTATTTCGAGATCTCCTTGATCAAATCATGAGCAAGTGTGACATCATTTGGGTGATCCTGATCGGCTAAAAGCTTGGAGAGAAGTTGCTCAGCGAGTGTTCCTTGTGGGTAATGAGATCCAATAATATCTTCATCAATTTTCTTTTTAATATTCACAGAGAGAGAACAGGATTGAAATGAATCTTCAATTTTTTGTAACAGCTGATTCAATATATTTTGTTCATCACTTGAGAGTTGACCCGACAATTTCAAGTCAAGGATAACGCGATCTGGATCAAGGTTATCACAGGCATGTTCGAGTTTGGAAATGTCATGCCCACCATGAAGATTTTGCTCAATTCGAATGAACTGCAATCTTCCGGGATGTAATTGTGTGTATTGTTTCAGTTGTGATTCTTCAAAATCAAGAAGCCATGCTGAGCCAACATGTCTGCAACGGACTGAATCTGGCGTGTGTGTTCCAGCCATAAAAATTGGCGAGTCACATCCCGAAGGGGTTGTTGGGAAGGGGACATGGATATGTCCTAAGAGCCAGGTAGTCAAACCCAGTGATTCTAGATCTGGCATTGTCATCGTAAAATAACGATCATCGGCATCGAGGCCTAGTCCTTCGACGTTGCCATGCGCAATGCCAATGCGTAGAGCCTCGAGGTTCTGCTCGACAGAAGGTATCCATCCTGTAACAGGTTCTTTGCCAGTTTTTGACGGGCAGGGGCAAGGGAAAAACTGTACAGTTTCTCCATCGATATCAAAGCTAACGGTAGCGGTTGTTACCAGTAATTCTATATTAGAAAATTCGGAAGAAGCCTTCCGGAAACGTTTCCAGACCTCGGTATCTTCGCCACTGAAGAAATCATGGTTGCCAGGAAGGACAAGGACGGAGTTTCCGGTGAAGTGGCGGAGCACATCAACGGTTCGTTCGATCGATGAATTTTTCACGCGTGATGAATCGAAAAGATCACCACTTATTACAAAAAAGTCAGCATAATTTTCATTCGCTTCACAAATCAGACGCTCAAGAGCTGTAAAGCGTTCCTCGATAAGTCGTATTCGAGTCTCATCGTCATGCTGTCGAAACGGCATTCCAATATGATTGTCAGCGGTATGGACGATGCGAATAGGCATATGTGCTCGTCCTTTATGAAGTACGGAGGTGTCGTGACGTTAGAATTTTAGTTGTGCCTGTGTTAGGCGGCTGTGAAGATCAGCCATAAGTTCATTTTCAGCAGTTTCATCATGTGCTTCATAAGTCACCGAGAATCTAGTGAAGGCTCCACAGTCATCCCAAGGGACTGTGGAGATTGAAAGTTCTTTGATCAAGAACTGCCCTGCCTCAGAAGCATTTGCAAAACTTTGATCGCCGGCACCTTTCGGGCTTTTTGTATAAAGAAAATAGGTGCCCCCAGGCATCTCGCACTCAAAGCCGACGCTTCGCAGAACACCAACAAGCTTTTCAAGTCGACGACGATATTTTTCCCGAACCTGATGGGGAATGTGAGGGTCACCAAGTGCAGCAGCAGCAGCTTTCTGGATCGCAATAAACTGACCAGAGTCACAATTGTCTTTTACATCTGCAAACGCCTGGACAATTTTTTCATGACCGCAGACCCAGCCAAGTCGCCAGCCAATCATGTGGAATCCTTTTGACATCGAATGAACTTCGACTCCAACATCTTTTGCACCCTCGATAGATAAGAAGGACAGAGGTGCTGTTTCGTAGGAAAGCATCATATGTGCAGCATCTTGCACAACAATAATTCGATTTTTCTTTGCGAACTCAACAACTTTTTCATAAAACTCTACAGTTGCAGTCTTACCGGTCGGACTGTTTGGATAGCATAGAACGAGAATTTTGCTTCGAGAGAGAATGTTGCTTGGAATACTCTCAAGATCTGGAAGAAAATTATTTTCAGGTGAAAGGGGAATTTTATAGACTTCGCCTCCAAGCCACTGCGTTGCAGTTCCAGCAACCGGGTAGCCTGGAACAGTCATGAGTGTGACATCTCCGGGGTTTATAAAAGCAGCTGGAAGCATTGCATAAGCAGTTTTCGATCCGATGCAATGATTGATTTCTTTGTTCGGATCAAGAACCACCTGAAATTCTCGCTCCATGAAAGATGCCACCGATTCTTTGAATTCTAAAATGCCGTTGTCAGCGTATCCCCGATTTTCTGGCTGATCAATCTCCCGCCTCATGACATCTCGGACACCCTCTGGTGCCATTTCATCATTTTCACCAATACCAAAGTCAAGCATTTTTCGCTCAGGGTGTTCAGCAAGTGCTTGACGTTTTGCCCGTTTGATCAGTTCAAATTTGTAGACCTCGGTACCTTTTCCATAACCCGCTCCACCAATTCGTTCTGCAAATCGGTCTTGAAACCAAGGATCAGTTGTGGGCGTAGTAGTGGGGCTGGCGGTCGACATAACAATCTTTCTGGCAGAAGAGGAAATTACATTTTCTGGCGTTTCATGAAATCAGCATGTATTTAGACTCCCGAAGATAAAATTTTCGTACAATAAAACCAAGCAGTATGCTTAGATTTCCTGCAAAGATAGGTTTCACTATAAAATGTCGGCAAAAGCCGGTGGGGTATTATCCAGAGATACGAGGCCAAAAAATGAATAATGACTTCCAAATCTTTGCCAGCCATACCATTTTTGCATCAGACTACGGCCCATTAGATGGCTGTTTTGATCCTTTTGAGGACGAAGATGCCATCGAAGAACTGATTACGTTTGAATAGGTTTTGTTAACCATTCAACGTTATTCCTAATCGGGTCTGCGAAGCACAAGAACACGACATGGGGCGTGACGCAAAACGCGTTCGGCGACACTGCCGAGAAAAAGTCGTTTGAGTCCATGGTATCCGTGAGATGGAATGATGATGAGATCAGCTTTCTCACGTTTTGCATAATCAGCAATTTCAAGGCCTGGTGTTCCAATGGTTACGGCAAGATGAGCATCCGTTGCTTTGTGAGTTTCTGCAAGCTTTTTTAAAGCAGTTGTTACTTTTTCTGTTCGAGAGACGTCAGTAACATCTCCGAGTAAAACACCCGGCGACATTGTTTCTAACGGCAACATTACGTGGATGAGATACAGCTGGGATGAATTTTCAACGATCTCAAGCCCGGTATTGATAGCACTAGCTGAAGCACTTGAAAAATCGATTGGTACAATAACTGTGGAGGCATGAAGTGCCATAGTACACCTTTTTAGATTGGTTACTCATATACGGTAAATTCATTTGCTTTGTAGCGACGCCAATAGTCTTGTAAAAGCACTTTGACGCGAGGGGCTAAAATGACACCCCCAATAATATTTGGAAAAGCCATTGATAAAATCATGAGGTCAGAGAATGTGATCACATTTTCTAAGGATGCAACAGCTCCAAGAACAATAAATCCAAGAAAAAGAATTCGATAAATAATGATTGCCTTTTTCGTCGTACCAAAAATGTACTGCCAAGCTTTTTCTCCGTAATACGACCAGCTGATCATTGTTGAATAGGCGAAGAGAAAAACAGAAATGTTGAGTACTGTTGGAAACCAGCTAAGCGTTTCCGAGAATGCCCAACGTGTCATTTCGACACCCTTGCCAGCCTCTGGCGTGTTGTAAGCCCCACTGACAATGACGACCAAGGCTGTCATTGTGCAGATAACAACGGTATCAATAAATGGTCCAAGCATAGCGACCATACCTTCACGAACAGGCTCATCGGTTTTTGCGGCAGCGTGGGCAATAGCAGCTGATCCGACCCCAGCTTCATTGGAAAAAACTGCCCGACGAATACCTTGTACAAGGACACCGATAAACCCACCGTAGGCTGCTTCGGGTGACACGCAGGATCGAACGATGAGTACAGCGGCTTCAGGAATTTGGTTTGCATGAAGGATGAGAATAATGATTCCAGCCAGTACATAGATGCCGCACATAAGAGGAATGATTTTCTCAGTTACCTGACCAATCCGCTTGATTCCCCCGATGATGACGAGACCAACAAGAAAAGCCAACAAACCACCAAAAAACAAATCGAGCCCAGGTATATCACCGATCATTCCACGGACCGCTGAAGTGGCTTGGTTTGCCTGAAACATATTGCCCCCACCGAAGGATCCGCCAATACAGAAAATAGCGAAGACCAGACCAAAGCACTTTGCTACAGGAAACGGAAAGCCACGTTCTTGAAGACCAATTTCAAGGTAGTGCATCGGTCCACCATCAACAGTGCCATCAGGACGAACTTTTCGATAGACCATTGCGAGAGTGCATTCATTAAATTTGGCAGTCATACCCAAAAGACCAATAAGCATCATCCAGACGACTGCGCCAGGTCCTCCTGTCTGAATGGCAACAGCAACACCAGCAATATTACCAAGTCCAACTGTGGCAGAGAGAGCTGATGTGAGAGCCTGGAAATGTGAGATTTCTCCGGGGTCGTCTGGGTTGTCATAGCGACCACGCGTTATGTCAATTGCATGTTTAAAGCCACGAATATTGAGCCAGTTGTGATAAATCGTGAAAAAGATAGACCCACAAAGAAGGATAATGACAATCAGCGGAATTGGGACAGCTTTTACTGGTTCCCAAAAGAGAACATTAGCCATGTTTTCCACAATGATTCCGAACTGTGAGTCAATACTTGCGGTAATAGACTCTGTTGCTTTGTTCAGATCGCCATTATCGATTTCTATATTCGAACTTCTAGGCGCAGGACTCTGTGCGAGGGCTACTGCATTATGCCCAGTGAGACAGAGGAAGGTAACAAAGAACAAAAGTTTGAAAAAAAGGGGTAACATGAAAAATTTCTGTATGAAGTAGCAAATCCCCGGTGGGCAGAATACGAAGTTCTCGTAGGTACTGACAAGAATACTGTTTTTTAAGAAGAAGTACCGGCAAGAGAAATAGGAAATCGGGTTCATACCGATCTTTCAGTCCTAAAAGAGGAGAGGACGAGGATTCGTCACACGCCTAGAATAGTGTGTTTGAACATAAACGCATGGATTTTTCATGTCCCAAATTCCTCCACCTCTATGTGTCTGGCTAAAGCGAGATCTTCGTGTAGTTGATCATGCAGCTTTGGCAGCCGCTATAAAGCAGGCTCAAGGTGGGGCTGTTTTTTGTGTTTTCGTTTATGAGCCAGAAATTCTTGGGCAGCCTGAGATACATTCGAGGCACCTTACGTTTCAAAGAGAGAGTCTGATCGATCTTGAAAAGTCGTTGCAAAACCTCAGGATTCGGCTGATCACAAGGCAAGGAGACGCAGCTGTAATTCTTGAACAACTGCGAATAGAAACAGGATTTCAAAAGCTTTTTGCTCATGAAGAGACCGGGACAGCAGTCAGTTACACTCGGGATCGGCACGTTCGTTGTTGGGCTCGGACCGTGGGTGTCAAGCTTATAGAGTTCTCTCAGAACGGGGTCGTGCGACGTTTGAATTCTCGAGATGGCTGGAACGGTTATTGGGAATCGCGAATGAACCAGCCTCAAGCAGTTGTTCATCCATTACCGAGTTGTCATGTGAACAAGGTGGTGTTACAGCTACCATCTTCGGGTTTTCTTCAGCCGGATGATCTTGGTCATCAAATAAGTCAGTCTGATTGTCAGGCAGGTGGTGAGCGTGCTGCTGGAGAGATTCTGCAAAATTTTGTTGAGCGTCGTGGTCAGTTCTATGCGGGTAATATCTCATCACCTGTTACAGCCCCATCTTCCTGTTCTCGACTATCAGCACATCTTGCCTTTGGCACAATTTCAATTCGACGAGTTTGGCAGGCAACAGAGAAGAGGCGATCTGAAGTCAGAGTGCTTGCTATGACAGAAAAAAATCAGTCTGTTCAAAAACAATTTCGTAGATGGCAAAAAAGTATTCAATCAATGCAGTCACGATTGCACTGGCATTGTCATTTCATGCAAAAACTTGAAGATGAGCCGGCTATAGAACATAGAAACATGTGGTCAGCAGCGAATGGGCTGCGTGAGAATGACTTTTCAGACAGGAATTTTCAAGCATGGAAAAGTGGTTGTACAGGGTATCCGCTCGTCGATGCCTGCATGCGAAGTCTGAACAAGACTGGCTGGTTACCTTTTCGAATGCGAGCGTTGGTCGTATCATTCGCGAGTTATTCTCTTTGGCTTCATTGGCGAGATACAGGCATTCACCTTGCAAATAGCTTTCTCGATTTTGAACCCGGTATTCATTGGTCGCAGATGCAGATGCAGAGTGGTACGACTGGGATAAATACGCTGCGTATTTACAACCCAACCAAGCAGGCAAAAGAGCAAGATCCGCAGGGAACTTTTATACGTAAATGGATTCCTGAATTAGTATCTGTGCCCAACGTGTTTATCCATACACCATGGATGATGCCTGCTCATATCCAGCAATCATCTGGTTGTACAATTGGTTCGCTCTACCCGAAACCGATTATCGATCACACACTCGCTTTGAGACAAGCAAAGTCCCGATTCACCGAGTTGCGTCAAGATAAAAAAGCACGTGATGCAGCATGTGCCGTAGCGGTGCGACATGGTAGTCGTCGTGACCGTCGTGGCGCGATGAGACAAGATCAAGTGCGGAAAAACTTACGGAAAAAACAGGTTGTGGATCAACGAAGAGATTCTAAGGCCACAGAGAAACAGTCTTTGCTACCATTCGCTCATGATTAGAGAGGCATTTTCAACAGAATGAATCGCGCACATTCGAAGAAAATTTGTGCGACGTGCGGGCGTCCATTTTCTTGGCGAAAAAAATGGGAGAGGTGCTGGGATAATGTTCGACATTGCTCTGTACGTTGCCGCAATCAGAAAAATTCGAAGGCATGACGAAAGCCTGGAAGAGATTAAAGCCTGTCAGTTAGAGATAGTACTTCGCTGATTAGTAACTAGTTCTCAAACTCGATGACTTCAAGGTCGCTGCGAGATTCAGTCAATGAATCAATTGTATCGAATCCGATATCAGTATTTGCGACATTGAGTTTTTTGAGCGAAGGTATTTTCCCAAGAGCAAGAAAACTAGTATCGGTCAATTGGGTCCCGGCGACATTCAGTTCGGCAAGTTCTGTCAATTTTAATAATACGGGCAATGAATTGTCTGTTACATATGTTGCTTTGAGATTTAAAAATTTTAGTTTTGTTAATCCACCGAACGTCGCAAGCACATCATCATTTGTTTTCGTTTCCCACAGATCGAGGTAGGTAAGTGTAGATGCCTTTTTAAGTTGTCCTAAGCCATCTGGTGTAGCAAGACGACATTCACTGATGTCGAGCCAATCGATGGCAGGTAAGGCAGCAATGACCGTGAGGCCGGCGTCATCAAGTGATGTGTCACGAAGATTAAGACGACTCAGGTTTCTAAGTTGTGAAATATGTGCAAGTCCGGCACCAGTAATATCAACGCCACGAATTCGGAGGCGAGTCAATCTGCTTGCAGTAGTGAGCACAGCCATCCCAGTGTCATTGATTTTTGTGTAATCAAGCTGAATTTGCTCCATTGATGGCATTGCAGCAAGAACAGCTAGGGAACGATTGCTAATGCTCGTGCAGTAATTGGCATTAAAACTTTTCAGATTAAGCCCAGCAAGTCGTTGTATACCAATATCGGTAACTTTACTTTTTTCAAGTTGTATATCAACGAGACTTTTTATCTTTGCAAGATGGACGAGTCCATCATCAGTGATATTTGTATTTCTCAGGTCAATCATTCGCAATTTGAGTGTAATGAATCGACCTAATTGCTCATCGCTAATAGAAGTTCGTCGTAATCGCAGGACTGAAAGTTCAGGAAGTTTCGTGAGTGCCGTAATGAGTGATTCACTGAGGGTACGGTCGCTCAAGTCAACGTCAACAATTTCTCCACGGTCATTCTCTTTGATGACACAGCCTGTTTGAACAATAATTTCTGGTGGAGTAGCCACGATTACGCTGTAGGAACATGCAACGGATATCGTAAGCAGAAAGCGTAGAAGCAGTACTTGGTCCATCATGGCTATTTTTGATCCGATATTTTTTAGGTAGTGTATTTTTATTTTGTTATACAGAAATGCGTAAGAAGGGTAAGTGATGAAACATCTGTGTATTGAAACACTACGCCCTCGAGGACATGAACAAGAGGTCAATATGTAGTCAAAAGGTTCATATTTAATCAAAAAACGCCGAAGTTATACACTGCGGGAAACAAATTTTGAAAAATATAGAATCTGTTCTTAGTGCGTTTTTTTTCGAAAAGTTTAGAATCTTGGACGTAATTGAAGTAATTGATAAGAAGAAGATATTTGCAACAAATAAGGAAATAGCACACATGAGTTTAAATACATCGCGCCGACAATTTCTGGGCCACACAGTTGCCGTAGGTGCTGGCCTTGGAGTTTGGTCAAGTAGAAGTCCATCTTTGCGAGCTGACGAGTCTGCTCTGCAAGGTCTTTCAGCGGCGTGTATTGGCGTTGGTGGTAAGGGAAGTAGTGATACCAGCCATATAGCTGAACAGGGTGTAAATATTGTGGGCTTATGTGACGTTGATGGAGGAACCCTCGACAAAAAGTCCCGAGAGTTTCCAAACGCTGGAAAATTCAATGATTTTCGAGAAATGCTTGAGCAACTCGGAGACAAGATCGATATTGTGACGGTTAGCACCCCGGACCACACTCATGCGGTTGCAGCATTAAAAGCAATGCAAATGAAGAAACATGTGTATTGTCAAAAGCCACTGACATGGTCTATCCATGAGGCTCGATTAATGCGTGAAACAGCCGAGCAGATGGGCGTTGTAACTCAGATGGGAAATCAGGGTACAAGTGAAAATGGCTTGCGTGAGGCCGTTGAAGTCATACGAAGTGGTGCTATTGGAGATGTTGGAGAAGTACATATCTGGACTAACAGACCCGTTTGGCCACAAGGAAGAGGAAGACCTTCAGGTGAAGATCCAGTTCCGGAAAATCTTAATTGGGATGGCTGGATAGGGCCGGCACCGATGCGTCCATTTAAAAAAGGAGCGTACCACTCTTTTAACTGGCGAGGCTGGGTTGATTTTGGAACTGGTGCCCTTGGTGATATGGCGTGTCACACAACGAATATGCCTATTATGGCTCTAAAGCTTTTTGATGCTGATGCGGTCACTGCGGTGGAAAATCCTGGTATTTTTGAAGGCGAGACATTTCCTGGCAGTTCGCACCTTCTCTTTGAGTTTGGCCAGCGAGATGGTCTGCCGCCCTGTAAATTTCATTGGTACGACGGAGGTGCTCTGCCACCAGAAGCAATCATCAAACAATTACCGGAATCATTCCAAAAGAAAGTGGATCAACAGAAAAAAGGTGGTCGGAAAACGAGTGGTGCCATTGTTGTTGGAAGCAAGGGTGTCCTCGTCTCTCCCGATTCCTATGGAGCACGATACTTCCTGTTGCCGGAGGAAGATTTTACAAATTACAAACCACCAGCTGAATCACTACCACGGATACCATTCAAAGGAAGTGGAGATCAGCGACAGAAGTGGGAATTTGTGAGTTCAATCAAAGGTGACTATGAGCCAGGAACCATGTCTAATTTTGGTTACGCGGGTCGTCTCACGGAAACTATTCTCATTGGTAATCTCGCGCTACGAGCTGACGAGGGGACACGAATAGAGTGGGACGCGAAGAACCTGAAAAGTCCAAATGTTCCTGCAGTAAATCAGTTCGTAAGTCGAACGTATCGTCCGGGTTGGGAATTACCATAAAACGTATGCACCTAGCAGGTAATGCGATTTTTGGAAAAAAACTTTGAAAACTCGCTTTTGAGTTTTATCGTTGGTACTATTGAAGCTAGTTTCAATTCGCTCGATAACACGAAGGAGTTTCAACGTGAAACCTTGGAAAACATGTGCGATAGCAGCAGCGCTGCTTTTCATAGTTTTGGGTGCAAGTCAGGCTGACGCTGGACTATTTGGTTGTTGTGGAAAAGATCGTTGTCCACCACCGCCTAAGGTCGCAGTTTGCGTAATGATTTGTAGTCCTTGTGATGGTTGCCCAGTACCGGTCACTCTTTGTATTCCGGAGTGCTGTGTTTGTGAGGAGCCAAATGTATCAACTCGATGCGCACTGATTGGTAGCGGTGTTACACACGTCGATTATTGCTGTTGTGGCTTTAGTGCAACAATTCGCTGGGATCGGTGTGGGGAGCCACATGTTGTTCGAACAAAAGATTGATTAAGCGGACAATACGGACTTCGTAAAATAAAAAGAAAACAGTTTCTTCAGATCAAGTACGCTGGGGAAGCTGTTTACTTTTTAAAGATCAGTGTCCATGCGATATTGTATTCCATCAGCTAAGAGACCGGCTTGAATATCAAGTTCTTGGAGTGATTCAAAGTCTTGATTGTCTCGAGCACGATGGGCAAGCCAGAGAATCTCTGTGGCATCCTCGCGTGCGATTTTTAGCCAGCCTGGTCGTGAGCTAAGAGGTTTGTAGATAAGCCTCTCAAGACGATCAAAGTTTGTGATACCCATCATTTGTTTTAAAATCTGTAAATACAGCACCGAACAGAAATTTATGGAAAAATCATGTGAGGAAATCGTAGAATCAGAACAGTCATATCTTATGAGTAACTATTTCTGATTGGTTTCTAACTTATGCGCATACTTTTTCTTATATTAATTTATTTTATTCTTTGTCCGCTTGCTGGACATTATCTTGGTCTTTCAATGATCCAGATGGCACTCTCTGGAAGTGCAGCGAGTCTTATGACCATGTATGCCGTTCGCATAGTTGCAATGATCCTCTCATATGTGATTTTAGGCCCGTTACTCAAAAGTCTTTTTGTTCCACGTCGTAACTAGGGCCACGATGACATCATAGGGATTCATTCATGCAAAGAAAAACGACATCATCTGTAAAAGTTTGGATGATAGTGCGTGGCCTATTCGTCATCGCTGCTTTGCTTGGAGTTATAGAACTTCAAGGCGCACCCCCAGAGGGCACACATGCTTTCGCAGAAGTTCAATCAGTCGAGAAACCAGTGGAGCATGCGGTTCTCTTGGGAAATGCTCAGAATGGTCGACTCAGAAAAAAAATACTTACCGGACCAACAAAACTCGTTGTGTCAGTCGTCAGTGATAACTGTCTCGTTGGATACTCCATAGCAAATGCTGAAGATGTAGATAAAAAGCAGTATGTAAGCGTGTGGACGGCCAAAGAATCAAATCCCATCAAAGTGGTTGTTGGAGAGGCTCGGGTTGTTCTTCTACCGGGAAAGGTTCTGAAAGACGGCCCGCCCCAAGGGCAAGACCAAACAGAAGTTTATGAGGTGCGAGATGTGATTGAAGATGTATCCATTTACGGTAAGAAAATTATCAAAATCGGTCTGCCCGTTGAGTATCGTCATCATTTTGAAAAAATAGCACCTGCACCGAACTCAAAAGCTTACGTGTTTCTTGAAGAAAAAATAATTGAACACGTGACACCACAGATGAGTATCGTTGATGATTTTGGTGTGCATCGTATTACATGCAAGCCACCTAAGAAATTCATGCGAATTCTTTCAAAGTATGAATTTCATAATTAACAATCAATGAATAAAAAAGGTCACCAGTATGACCTGGTGACCTTTTTATTTTAATGCGTTTTCAAAGAAAATTAATTCTTTGGAAGAATCACGGTATCGATTACGTGAATTACGCCGTTGCTTGAATTGATGTCAGTTTTAATCACCTTTGCATTAT
>JABHNP010000056.1 GCA_018694455.1 Planctomycetaceae bacterium
AGGGTGCTGTGTGTTATTTCCCAAGGTCTGTGTGCCTCTGGAATTCCAGGAATGAGAATGTTCAAAGGCTGTTCTTGACGTGGAATATCACCACGGTAATGGCTGGCTATTATTTGTCCGCCTTGAACCGATCGCCAAATAAGTACAACTCGAGATCGTGACGCTTCAATTACCATTGCTCGTACTTCTGGGTCGCTTGTTTCTGCATCGGCTGTAAATCTCCCACTGGCTCCCCACGCAGCTATGGTTTCAAGTTCAAGATTGACCGTTTGGACTGCAGCGGCTCGTGCGACCGTTTCAGGATCGGTTCCATTGAGGGGCCGGGTCGAACTAAACAAGATGCCTCGACTGCCAGCTGCAATCGCGGTGAAGGCTGCTCCAAGAAGACTTTCTTCATCGATTGGTAGCCCATTGTTACCGGTACCTGAAAGCATTGCTGCTTGAAGAGCTGTTCGAGAGTCTATCTCTGTCGATAGCGTAGCCAGCAGTGGCGTACCTGGTCGAGCGAGTCGCGGTCGTTGCTGCAGCCACGTCAAATAGTTCGAAAGTTCAAGACTTGTGCCGAGCACAGCACGATGCGCAACAAGCATGTCCAGATGTCTAGAGATTTCACGCAGACCAGAATCTGCTGACGCGATAATGGGCCTTCCTTGACGTCGATCACAAATGCGTAGACGTCTCACTTGTTCAGCAAGATGAGGAATGTCTTCCGATGAAAGAGAGCGACCCATTTCCCAAAGAAGTACTCGGTTCCATTTTTCAGAAAAAGCTGGCAGTTTTTCTGGCTCTTTCAGGTCAACATCTGGCAAGGCGGGTGGAGGGCAAATAATCCAGATTCCAGCCTGCTCGGCTTCGGCTAAAAGGCTTGTCGAAGCAGGCTCATGGAGTTGAATGCAGTTGAATCCTAATTGAGCAAGTCTCGCAAGCGGCTCACCTTGGTGTTCGATTGCAAGAGGAAAGAATGGTCTTCCATCGACTTCGAGCACACCACGGACGAGCCCGGCTGTTTCATCATCACCCGCCGGGATGTTTCCCGTATTTTGAACCAAGTTTGATACTGGTGATTGTGATGTTGATAGATTTGCTGAACCTGCTGTTGTGATCAAACCCGCTACAGAGAGGTCATCTATCGATACTGTGCAGCGAGTTGCACCGAGAGGTATTTCAATTGCGAGCCCACAAATTATTGCGCCATCTAAGTTGATTTGTGGTCCGTGTTGCGCTCGTAGTGCTGGAAGTTGTGATTGAAGAATCTCAGGAACATTACTGATCATAAGAGGCTGCCAACGTGAAGCAGTTGTTGAGGACGGGCCAGAGACAAAAACTTGCACGGGTCGTTGGTCGTTAGATTGTGACGCAGGGAGTAATATTTTGCAGGCAAGACGAGCAGATGGATGATCACATCGGACCCAGACCTGAGCCGAGAATTCATCGATAACCATAGACTCGGGGACGGGAAACAATATTCGACTCAGAGTCGTCCTGTCGGTCTGTAAGGTAATGGTTTCACAACCAGCACCAGTATGAGTGTCAATACCGTCAATGCTTTGCTGAAGAACTCGAAGGCCCGGACATGATGCTACCGTGGTTACTGGTGTGGGGCCATCAAAGTACTCTGACAGACTAGATCCGTTCGAGTTGTTTTGAAGGACGAGACAAGCGACAAAAAAACAAAAAATAATTTTGGAAATGTCAGCCCACCGCGATCGTGTCTGCATTACTACCAATCGAGAGATCGTCTGGAAGCATTGGGTTTTGCACGGGTTGCGGCAAAAGGTTTTTTGTGTAAACAGGTTGGTTATTCGTACTCGGAAAGGATGAAATTTTTGTACGTTATAAATAAAGAGAGTAAACGGCTTCAAAACAAAATGAGGCACTACCAGTGACCGGCGATTTTGATCAGGTTTTTCTAGTAGGCGTAAAACCACGAATGGGCTCCCTCGATATACCGACCGCTATTGCGATGAAGTGCAAATAAGGCTTGTAGCAGGCGGCCGATGGTGTGCTCTAGAGGGGCTGACAAGACAGTCCACCTTTTGTCTGAAAAACAGGACGATCAGGTAACTTAGGAAAGTATTTTCAGACATTAAGCCGATGACCAAGGTATTATTGGTTAAGGATTTTTGCCATGTTGACTCTTACAACCGAGGATGTTGCCGCTGCAGTCGTGGAGCTTGGCCTTATCGAAGCTGCCGAGATAGCAGGTGTGTGGCGGGAGCTTGGCTCTCAAGAGGTTTCGCCAGAACAGTTTGGCTCAGCCTGCGTTCGGAGAGAATTGCTGACGGGTTACCAATGGGAACGCCTCCGAAATGGTTACCGAAATGGCTTTTTTTATGGACGCACAAAAGTTCTCTATCAGGCAGGAGCTGGTTCTTTTGCCCGCGTCTACCGGGCCATTGCTCAGGATACCGGAGATATTCTTGCGGTGAAGGTCCTGCGGAAACGTTTCTCTTCAGATGAAGCGAAGTGTGAACTGTTTCTGAGAGAGGGCAGGATGGGACTAATGCTGAGGCATCCGGGAATTGTCCGTATTGAAGAAGTAGGGAAAGAGGGTTCGAGTAGCTTTATCACGATGGAGTTTGTTGAAGGACAGACACTTCGAGAA
>JABHNP010000055.1 GCA_018694455.1 Planctomycetaceae bacterium
ACAGGGATTGGCTGAAGCAGATCCCGCCATGGATGTCGATGGCACAGACGCTACTCAAAAGCTCGCCCTGCTGACGCATCTTGCGTTCGGCCAATGGGTGCCATGGGCCAGTATTCCTCGATTTGGGATGGAATCGATTGATCAAGAACTTTTGCGATTCGCAGATGAGTTAGGCTGCAGAATCCGAGTGGTGGCTGACGCGCGTCGGAGTAACGATACGCTGTCACTTCGAGTTGGCCCGGCACTCGTACGAAAGGGTACGCCCCTTGCAGAGACACAAGGTGCCTTCAATGCAGTAAGTGTTGTGGGGCATGCAGTTGGCCCATTGTTTTTTCATGGGCTCGGCGCGGGACAAATGCCAACCGCCTCGGCGGTTGTTGCCGACATCATTAGTACTGTGATTGGACGGTCGGCCATTACTTTCGCACAATCCGGGGTAGTTGGGATGATGTCGAATCCAGCTACTGTTGTGTCTGGTAGCGATAGCCCGAGCTTCCTACGGCTCCACGTTACAGATCAGCCGGGGGTTCTGGCCGATCTGACGGGGATTCTAGGTGTGGAGGGTATTTCCATTGACTCAGTCATTCAGCATCCTGCCGGAAATGGTGAAAATGGAGTGCCACTGGTTATTATGACTCATTGTTGTAGTGCCGCGGCGATTGATCGGGCAGTCGGAGCATTGGATCGCAATCCTGCGGTCACGAGTCCAATAAGCTGTCTCCCAGTGATAAATGAGTAAGGAACGGATTGAAAGAGAAGTATCTGCCAATGAAATATTTTGTTTTGATCCCAGATGGAGCTGCTGATGAGCAGCAGGAATCACTTGGAGGTCAGACACCGCTTGCGGCGGCATCGACACCAATGCTTGAGCGGCTTGCCAAACGAGGCACGGTAGGACTCACAAATCACGTGCCAGATTCACTTCCTCCCGGCTCGGAGGTGGCGTGTATGAGCTTGTTGGGATACAATCCGCTCCAATATTTTACAGGTCGCGCACCTCTTGAAGCAGCAGCGAAGAGCATATCACTGGGTCCACTTGACTGGGCTGTTCGCTGTAACCTCGTGTCCATTGAGGACAGTGGCGACGGCCCTACGATGGTCGACTTTACGGCTGATCATATCACGACAGAAGAAGCGACCGCCTTGCTGGAATCTGTACAGCAAGGCCTTCAGTCAGACTTTCCGTCGCTGAAGGGGTGGAGTTTCGTACCAGGTGTTAGTTACCGCAATTTATTGCTTTACCAGACCGACGGAGAAAGGCAGTGTGAGCTTGGAGAAGACTTGCGTACGACTGCACCACATGACCGAATAAATCAGCAAATTGCTGATTCTTTTCCTCGAGGCACCGGAAGTAAGCTGCTCACTGACATTATGGCCCGGAGTGAGGCATGGCTGAAAAACCATCCCGTGAACGAGGTTCGTAAAAGTAAAGGCCTCGGCCTCGCAACCCATATTTGGCTTTGGGGTGCCGGCCAGCGGCCAGCCTTTAAGTCTTTTCAGTCACTTCACGGTGTGGATGGAGTAATGATTACCGCGGTCGATCTTTTACGCGGACTTGCGCAACTCGCAGGATGGCGATGCCGTGAAGTTGAAGGGGCAACTGGTTATCTTGATACCGATTATGCCGCCAAAGGAAGGGCTGCAATCGAGGAATTAAAATCTACAGATCTAGTCTGTGTTCATGTTGAAGCACCGGATGAAGCCGGGCATGAAGGCAATGCTGCTGCCAAGGTAAAGGCATTAGAAGAAATAGATGAAAAGATCGTGGCACCTGTAATAAACTATTTAGAGAGTGCTGCGGCCGATGGTGAACCGTATCGAATTCTTGTGTGTCCGGATCACCCAACGTTCTGTTCAACACAGATGCATTCGCGGGGCCAAGTGCCGTTTCTAATCGCTGGAGATGGGATCAAGGCATCTTCGGTAACATCATATAATGAGGGGGCCGCGTCAGTTGGTCCGACAGTGCCGACCGGCTCTTCTCTCATTGGGCATCTGTTCCAGGAAGCGTTTGGCGATGACCTAGGGGAATGACCACACATTTTCCAGTTTGACCGAGGGAACCTTTTTCCGCGACGGATTTATATCTATGGCTCGAGTAGTTCAAAAATTTGGTGGGACCAGTGTAGCTGACCCGGAGAAAATTCTACGCGCTGCGAAGAAAGCTGCTCGCAGACATGCCGCAGGCGATCAGGTGGTTGTCGTTGTGAGTGCCATGGGAAAGCAGACTGATACGCTTGTGCATCTTGCACAGCAGATAACTAATAGTCCGAGCGCGCGAGAGATGGATATGCTGCTATCAACGGGTGAACAGGTCAGCGTTTCGCTGTTTGCAATGGCTCTCCAGAGCATGGGTCACAAGGCAGTTAGTCTCACAGGCGGTCAAGTCGGCATACGCACAGATTCGAGTCACACGAAAGCCCGAATACAATCAATTTCGACAAATCACGTGAGCAGAATTCTTGATGGGGGGGCGATCGTCATAGCCGCTGGGTTTCAAGGCTATGATTCAGACGGCAATATCACAACACTCGGTCGAGGTGGTTCTGACACAACCGCCGTTGCACTCGCTGCAGTGTTGAATGCCGATTGCTGTGAAATCTATACGGATGTTGATGGCATCTATACGACTGATCCACGTGTGCATGCAAATGCAGCTCGTTTGTCGACGGTGAGCCATGATGAGATGCTTGAATTAGCGAGTCTCGGTGCGGGCGTGATGCATTCCCGCTCTATAGAATTTGCTAAGAAGTTCGGGGTGCCGATTGTAGTCCGTTCCAGCTTTGAGGACGGACCTGGAACGACTATTGTGCCATCTCAGTCATCGAGTCAGCGTGCTGTGAGTGGTGTTGCGCTCGCCAGGAATGAAGCGAGGATCACCGTTGAGGATGTGCCCGACAAGCCGGGTGCGAGCCACCAATTGTTTGCGGAACTTTCATCCGAAGGTATCGCAGTGGACATGATTATTCAGAACGCTGGCAGTGGAGGCATGGCGGACATATCGTTTACTGTGACGGATGAGAATCTCGACTCTGCACTTCGAATTTCCACAACCGTTGCGGAGTCTATTGAAGCAGCGGGCGTAACCCACAACGCTGACGTTGCGAAGGTGTCAATTGTCGGCGTTGGGATGGTTGGTGCAGAAGGCGTTGCCGCAACACTGTTTCAGGCGATCTCTGCTGCTGGAATCAATGTTCATATGATTACAACAAGTGAAATTAAAATCTCGGTGCTTGTTGACCGTGTGAATGCAAAGAAGTGCGTCCAGGCAGCCCATCAAGCATTCAATCTCGATGGATTCATTGATGCGAGTTCTCCAAGTGAAGAAATTGCAACTCAGAAGTCAGATCCCTTGGAGGTAGTGAGAAGGCTTGAGGGAATGGAAGACCTTGCAATCGAAGACTGTCAACTTGACATGTCACAGGCGCTGGTCACTTTTTTTAATCTACCGAATACGCCGGGTGTCGCTGCTGATGTTTTTCAGGCCGTTGGGCGTGCTGGCCTGAACGTGGATATGATTGTGCAAAGCTTTCCAAGGAATGGCAGGGCTGAGATTTCCTTTACGATTCCTGAATCGGATCGCAAGCAAGCTCTTGATGCGGTACGGAATATTGCCAGTGATCTTGGTGCCAATGCCACCGATGTTCCGAAGGTTGCCAAGCTATCACTGACAGGAATTGGTATACGGAGCCATGCCGGTGTTGCGGACAAGCTCTTTGCACCGCTGGCTGACGCGGGTGTCAATATCGACCTGATTAGCACGAGCGAAGTCAGGGTGAATGTTATCGTCTCTGCTGAGCATGGGACGAACTCACTCAGGATTCTTCGGAATGCATTCGAGCTTGAATAGTGCTCCGAGGCAGGTTATGAGCGACGGTCATGTGTCAGGTGAAGAGCCCCAGCTTCATTGTCCGATCACGTTCTCGAGTACTTCCTCTGCAACATAGATCGGAAGACTTGGTTCACATGTAATAGCCACGGCAATTGCATCCGACGGCCTTGCGTCTATCTCGACAACTTCGCCTTCTTTCTCAACCCGTAGGGTGGCATAATACGTATGCTCTTTTAACTCGGCAATAATGACATCTTGAAATTCCCCACCCATGAGTTCAACAGCCGCCACCAAAAGGTCATGTGTTAAGGGCCTCGGTGTCGGGCTATGCTTCACTCTGCGATCAATGCTTGTGGCCTCAAATAGCCCAATAAGAATTGGGAATGTACGGTCGCCTTCTACCTCTTTAAGGTAGACAACCTGTTGATCATTCACCTCACTAATGATGATTCGTGAGAGTTCCATTTCAACACTCATGACGAACCTCAAACTCTCGGGTATTGCGTAGGTTAAAATTAAAACACGGTATACGAAGGTCACAGCCTGTCATAAGACTACCTCATTCCCTTCATGAAATCACTCGATGAGTGGGTTATGGACTGTCATTCCCAGGTTTTCGAGTTCTCAGGCCACTCAGGATAGCGTCCTGTTTACTGCGAAGGTCTTCAAATTCGGCAAGTTGTTCCCGTTCTTTCTCGACTATCTGCGGAGGTGCATTCGCAACAAATTTTTCATTACCTAGTTTTCCACGTTTGACTTTGATCACGGTTTCAAGCTTGGCTACTTCTCGGCTTATTCGTTGTATTTCTGCATCTATATCGATGAAGTCTGCAAGATCAACAAAAATGTCACAGTCAGCCGCAGAAATTTCGGCAGCACCTACTATTGGTTCAACATCAGGACCTAGAGCGACTACCTCACACGCTGCCATTGCTTCAAGAGCAGGAGTCATGGGAGTAAGCAAGTTCTGTTGGGGCGGTGGGGTCCGGATAGTTATATCTACTGAGGTGCGAGGAGGCACGTTTTGGCGAGATCGTATTTCTCTTACTGCGGTAACAATCTGAAGGAACGTATGAAACTGTGTTTCAGTAATTCTGTCTTGCCACGAGTCTGGCGGTGTCGGCCATGGTGCTAACATTATGGATGGGGGTATTGGCTGCTGGTCCCATGGGGTCGTCCGGCTTCCATATTCCTGTGACAAATGCTGCCATATCTCTTCAGTCACAAATGGCATGATTGGATGAAGTAGTCTCAAGATAGTATCAAGTCCTAGAAGCAACATTCGGCACGCTTGTTGCTTCTGCGTTGGGTCCTGCAGTCGTGGCTTACAAAGTTCAAGGTAAGCACTGCAGAACTCATCCCATGCGAATGAGTAGAGAATTCGAGCGGCTTCAGCGAAGTGATATTCCTCGATGCTGTTTGTCACTTCAGTAGAGACAGTCGCTAGCCGACTCAACAACCAGCGGTCCTCCAGCGGCAAATGTCCAAGTTCAGAGAAGGTAAGCTGTGTGTCGAGATTGGTGGCCTCCTCAAGATGCATCAGTACAAACCGAGTTGCATTCCAAAGTTTATTGGAGAAATTACGTCCCGACTCGAAACGTTCACTGACCGCTGGGCCACGGGGCAGGGCAAGGTCAGCCTCTTGCGTTGCCCACTGGGTCCTGAAGTCTTGCTTACATTTTGGGCATGTAATTCGCGTTTTTGTTCGATTCTGGTTGGTTTGATCAATCCTACTTGCGCAAGTTGGGCACTGATACTCCACCGGCATACGGATGTCTTGTGTTTCGGTTGCCAAAGTGGCCATTCCAAAACGAAGTGCGTCAGCCCCAAGAAGGGCGATGACATCGAGTGGATCAACACCATTTCCCTTGCTTTTGCTCATTGTCTCACCATAACGGTCAAGTATCTTTGGATGGATTGATACGTGTTGAAACGGTATTTTTCCAGTATTAAAAATTCCTAAAATTACCATTCGGGCAACCCAGAGCGTGATGATGTCTCGACTGGTAATAAGTGTGCTTGTTGGGTAGAAACGCGCGAGCTCGTCAGTGTTTTCTGGCCAGCCCAATGTGGAATGTGGCCAAAGAGCAGATGAAAACCACGTGTCAAGGACGTCTGGATCGCGGACAAGTGGCTGGCCCTGGATAGTCTCAAGGCCCAGCGATTCATCCGCAGAGCATACGTACCAATCCCCGGGCTCATCTTCTTTGGGCTCAGTTCCAACAGAGGTCCATGCGACGTTTGGCCTTTTAGAAAAACTGGTTTCGAGGTCCTGGCGTGTGATCCCAGTGATATGCCATATTGGAATCTGGTGACCCCACCATAGTTGGCGGCTTACTGGCCAGTCTCGTTTTTCTCCAAGCCAGTCAAGATAACTTTTTGCATACCGCTCAGGGTGAATTTGAATTTTTTTCTCTCGGACAGCATCGAGCGCTGGGTCTGCAAGATCTGCCATACGAATGAACCATTGATCGGCAAGGTATGGCTCTATAGGTGTTTTCGACCTGTCAGAATGTGCCAACTCAATCGTTCGATCTTCGACGTCGAGGAGCTGTTGAGCAGTTTCAAGGTCAGTAATCACCCGGGCTCGAGCCTTCCTCATGGTTAATCCCTCGTAGGGTCCAGCCATTTTGTTGAGTGTCCCATCAGGATTCATGATATTGATCATCGGCAAGTGATTTCGAATCCCAACGTCATAATCGTTTGGGTCGTGCGCTGGAGTGATTTTCACGCACCCTGATCCCATCCCTGGTTTTGCCCATTCATCAACAATTAGCGGAATAGGCCGACCCAGCAGCGGCAAGGTGACGACTCTTCCATCATGAGCCATTGCTGCGAGTTTCTCTAGAAGTGGCAAATGACTGTTTCGCCGATCTTCCGCCGATATAATCTCACGTTTTATGTCGGCGTGTTCTTTCTCTGAAGCATCCTCTAATTTTTCATGAAGTTCCTGTATCACTTGTTCGAGTGCCTTTGCTGGCTGCGGATGAACGGCTACTGCGGTGTCGCCGAGAAGTGTTTCAGGACGTGTCGTTGCAACACTAATCTCTTCTGGTTCGCCAGGCTTTGGGTTCACTACGGAATAGCGAATGTGCCAGAAGTGGCCCTTCACCTCCTCATGAAAAACCTCATCATCACTTACCGCAGTTTGGAGAAATGTGTCCCAGTTTACTAATCGTTTACCACGACGTACGAGACCCTTTTCGAAGAGACGAAAGAACGTTTCCCGAACAGCACGACCACACTGTTCGTCAAGCGTAAAGCGAGTGCGGTCCCAGTCACAACTAGCACCAATATCACGCAACTGCCCGAGGATGCGTTTTTCATACTGTGTCTTCCATTCCCAGATCCGTTCGACGAGTTTTGCTCGCCCGAGGTCATGACGCGAAACACCTTCCTCCTCGAGAAGGCGCCGTTCCACAACTGCTTGCGTTGCTATGCCAGCGTGATCAGTCCCGGGTATCCAAAGTGTCACATGCCCCTGCATTCTCCTCGTTCGAACAAGGATATCTTGAAGTGTGTTATTGAGTGCATGTCCGAGATGAAGCGCACCGGTTACATTTGGTGGAGGAATGACAATAGAAAATATTTTACCCTCCTGCTGTGGTTTGGCATGCCAGTAACGACCGGCATCCCAAAGAGCGTGGCAACGGCTCTGTGCTGCAGCATGGTCATAATGTTTCGGTAATTCGTGCATAGAGGTTCAGTACCTACTGGATCCGGGTCGCCCAGAAGTTGAAGAACTTCCAGCGATCTTCATTTAGTTTTACGTTCGCAAGAGATGATTAAACAGATACGGCGTCACTCGGGCTAGAGTCACGCCGTATCAAGCGGTGCTGGGTGAAACTTTCGGTAGACGCACTACCAGACGGAGTGTCAGTATTCACTCGCAGTTGGTGTGTCTTCTGGCCCCGTCCCGTCGACGGCCGTTTCTTCCACGGCATCTTCATGTGACTCTTCCGATCCATCGAGGTGAATGACCTTGTACCCGCCGATTGCTCGGTAGTAGATAAGAAGCCCGAGAAAGCCGACAGCCATTGCTGCCGGAATATAACTTGTCAGGGTTAAGGCTCTTCGGCCTCCGAACAAATATGAGTCCTGGACTGCCTTGAAATCTGTGCCAGCGTTTTTTATGAGTAATTTTTTCTCGCCCTTTGGTATTAATTCTGCGGAAGAAATAGCATCCGTTGTTTTCGGTGTGCCGTCTACTAGTTCTGTTCCATTTGCAGCATTCAATTTTGCAGCGTTAAGGGCACGGTATTCATATCCCCACGATTTTGTCATGTCTTGCGACGCGTATCGACTGAATGTATCCGGTGCCGTTTCTTCAAGGTTGCGGCTCATCTCGAATCCTTGCTGGGTTCCAATTCGAGGCCCTGCTATTTGTCCTACGCAAAGCATTCCAGCTGCCCCAAGCGCACCCATAGCAACTGAACCACACTGCGGATACCGTTCTCCAGCAACTCCAAGCATGGTAGGCCAAAGGAATGCTTTACCGAACGAATAGAACGTTGCCGCAGCAAAAATCATGAACACCGTTTGATTCGGAGATCCTAGCCAAAGCAATCCAAGGCAGGCAATCACACTGCTACCAAACAACAAACCGATTGGGTTGACCTTGTGAACAATGGGGCCTGCAAAGAACCGAAGGATAAACATAAGTAAGGATGTGTAGACGAGAATTAAGATTGAGTTTGGTAGTAAGTTCTCCATGAGTTTGGTCATCCACGAGTCAACGCCTAGTTCCATGTATCCAACAAGGGCGTGGAGTACGATCAGGACAAGGAATGGAATTGATATAAAACATGAAAAGACTGTTGCGAAGTTTCCGGATGATTCTCCGACTGTCTCGGGGAATTTCTCGGGCAGGACCATAATTGCATAGACGAGGACTACAACCGCAAAACTTGAAAGCGCCCACTGCCATGGAATTTGCATAAACCAGGCATTCTCGCCGATAAATCCTGCAGCAAATAAGCCACCAATGATCATTCCTGCCGGCCAGCCAGCATGCAGGATATTAAGATAGTGTGTCTTATTGTCTGGGTATAACTGCGCGATGAGTGGATTGATCACCGCCTCATACAGGCCTTGGCATATAGAAAATATAAAAGCACTCCAAAAGAGTACGCCGAAGACACGCGCGGTTGCTGTTTCTGGATTCGCTGCTCGCCAGGAGTCGAAGAGAGGGTTTGCTAGGAAGAGCATGCCAGCGCTTATAAGGTGCAAGACACAGGCGACCATGAGCAGCTTTTTGTACCCGAATTTTTCAACAAGAATCCCGCCAAAAAATATCATGAGACCAAAGCCGAGAAATCCAGCACCTAAAATTCCACCAAATTCAGCTCCACCGATATTAAATTCTCGTTCCCAATCCCCACCCGCCGCGGTTCGCGTGGCAAACCCAACGCCGGAAGCTACCAGCGTTAAAAAACTTGCCAGCATTAATTTTCCACGAGAAAAATTCATCGGTAATCTCCAAGGCTCGAAAAAGTATGCAAGGTGCGGTAGTAGCTTCTATCGTTGACACGACTTGATAAAGCTCTCTCCCCGACTCCAAGAGAATAGGGTTGAACGAGGCTATATCTCAAGGGGAAGGCGTAAGCCACTGAATACAGAGAGGCTCTGTGTGATTGGTGACTCGTATACTTTCAGAAATGAGTCTTTCTACTTGCCTGTCTTTGACAAGTTGGCGGCAAGTCGCACTGCTTCAAAAAGACTTCCCGGGTTAGCCTTTCCGCTCCAGGCGATATCGAATGCGGTGCCATGATCGACGCTTGTGCGGATGGCAGATAAACCGAGTGTCACATTGACCGCACGGTCAAATGCAATCATTTTGATCGGTATGTGCCCTTGGTCGTGATACATGCAGACAACGCCGTCGAACCTTTCGCGTGACTGAGGGGTAAATGCGGTATCTGCCGGGACCGGACCGGTTGCATCAATACCTTGCCGCTTAACTTTTTTTACCGCTGGAACAATCAGGAGTTCTTCTTCACCATTGCCGAAACGTCCGTTTTCACCAGCATGCGGGTTGAGCCCACACACCAACAATTTCGGTGCAGTACCTCGGATGAGTGTCAAAGCATCATTGGTTAATTCAATGACCTCTGCTATTCGGGCAATGGTGAGTTGATCGCAGACCTCTGCATATCCAATGTGAGTGGTTACAAAGCTACATGCGATGTCTGCGGCATATTGCATCATGCATGTTTTGGAATCAGCGAATTGTTCGGCAAATAATTCTGTATGGCCGGGATATGAGTAACCGGCGTTGTATATTGCTTCTTTATTAATTGGGCAGGTGACAATACCATCGACAGTGGCACGTTTCATTTCAGTGATTGCTCGAAGACAGTATTCGACCGACGCTTCTCCACAGTTTGCTTGCACGCGTCCTGGAACAATGTTACTGAGGTCAGCTGTTGGGCAATGAATAATAGCTGGTCCTGTGACAGACGTACCAAGTGACACAACCGGTGAGGTCATCGGTAGATCGAGTAGCTTCGATACCTTCTTCAGAATGCTAGCGTCACCAAAGACAATTGGTGTGTAGTTTTTTTGCGATCGATTGAGTAATCGAAGACATAACTCTGGGCCAACACCAGCGGGGTCGCCCATGGTAACGGCCAGTCGAGGGTGTCTTCCCGAATCCGCCGTCACGACTTCACCGAAGGGTGGCGTTGACCTTCATGAGACGGTGCTTGGTGCCTCGCTTCACAAGTCGCTGCCAGAAAAAAATGAAAGGAGTCCGCAAGAGCAAGCCAGCTTGCCTCAATAACGTTTTCACTCACGCCCACCGTTCCCCAGACACGTTCTCCGTCAGTGCTCTGAATTGAGACACGAACTCGTGCCGCGGTACCTTCTTGTGCATTGATCACACGCACCTTGTAATCCAGTAGTTGCATCGTCTTGAGGTGAGGGAAGATTAAAGCCAGCGCCTTACGGAGCGCCGCGTCGAGTGCATTGACTGGTCCATCACCCTCGGCAACCTCATGCCGGACAGTATTTCCAACCATAATTTTGACGGTTGCTTCCGTTCGCACGGTGCCCTCAATGCTGTCTGAGCTTTCAACGTCAACGTTGTACGACACCTTTTCAAACTGGGGGTGGTATGTGCCAGCACACCGGTCCACTAACAGGTCAAAGGATGCATCCGCTGCTTCAAATTGCCATCCTTCGTTTTCTAAGCGACAAATTTTCTGAAGAACCTTATCGAGGAGATTACGGTCATTTTTGACATCGGGCCGGCTGACCATGGCAGCGATGTTAGATCTCCCGGATAGTTCACTGACGAGTACTCGCCGGGAGTTCCCGACGAGTTCAGGACTGATGTGTTCGTACGATTTCGTTGATTTTGCTATAGCGTGGACATGCATCCCACCTTTGTGAGCGAAGGCACTTGAACCAACAAATGCTTGGCCAGGGCGGTAGGACATATTTGCCGTTTCGTAGACAAACCGTGATAACTCTGTGAGGTGTTTGACACCACTATCTGTGCCATGTCCGTGTGTGAGAACTTTGAATTCCGATAACTTCAGGGCTAGATTCGCTACAACAGAAATGACATCTGCATTTCCACATCGTTCTCCGATTCCGTTGATAGTACCCTGAGCCTGCACGCACCCGGCGTTAATTGCACTCAGCGTATTGGCAACAGCGACATCACAGTCATTGTGACAGTGAATTCCCAGTGGCACGTCTACAGATTTACTGACGTCGGTGACAATTGATGCAATTTCGGTTGGAAGCGTGCCGCCGTTAGTGTCGCAGAGAATAAGACGGGTTGCACCACCTTTGATTGCTGCCCTGAGCGTTTGTAACGAATAAGCAGCATCCAGTTTCCATCCGTCAAAGAAGTGCTCTGCATCGTAGAAAACATTTCGGGCTTCAGACGTAAGATAGCTCACAGTATCAGCGATCATCTCAAGATTTTCATCGAGACTCACCCCCAGGACTGTCTCAACATGAAACGATGATGTTTTGCCGACAATAGTTATGATCGGAGTGTTGGACTCGAGGAGTGCTCTCATTCCGGGGTCTTGGCTTGCTTCCACGCCCCGACGGCGGGTCATGCCAAACGCACATAGTTTTGCAGTTTGAAATTTGATGCGTGAGGCTCGTTCAAAAAACTGGGCATCTTTTGGATTAGAGAGAGGATATCCGCCTTCGATATAGTCAACACCCGCTTCGTCCAGACGAGAAGCAACGGCTAGCTTGTCTTCAAGCGAAAAGTTTACACCTTCTCCCTGTGAGCCATCTCGGAGGGTTGTGTCGTAAATTTCAATTGTTCGCATTGTAGGCAAATCCTATCAGGCTGCTTCTTTCCACAAGAATACCCTCGGTTGGCTTCCAGTCGATAGCCTGCAGTCTCTTGGAATCCTTTTTTTAATAGATAGCGTGCATTACAACTATGTAGGGGTAGAGGGCAGATCAAAAATATTTGATCGCTAATACACCACCAAAGATCAGGGCCGCGCCCATAGTTCGACCTAGAGTAAGCGAATGCTGTTGAATATGCATGAGCCCGAAGTGATCAATTGCGAGCGAACAGGTTAGTTGGCCTGCGATGACAGCGGCTAGAAAAGTGGCTGTGCCCAATCGAGGTACCAGAAGGGTGCCGGAGAGTACAAAGGCAGCACCGAGCGGACCACCGATCCAGTTCCACCAAGGTGCTGTTCGGATAAGGCCGAGCGTTGGGAGAGGTGTCCGTGCACTTAGTATAAAAATTACGGCGCAGGCCATTGTTCCGGCAATTGAGAAAAAAGCTGCATACCAGGCACTCCCAAGGGTTTCCCTTAGAGAACCATTGGCAGCTGCCTGAATAGCAATCAACATCCCAGCGGTAGCGGCAATACCAATAAAAAACCATTGCATAAACTGAGGCCCTTCATTTAGATGATGTCCGGTTCGAAGGCAGTTTCCAAGAAGTTACCATTGCCATACGAATGTGAAGTGGAACGTACGAATGTGAATTAGAAGCTATACAGCATTCACTCCGCATTTTCGTCGTCCTCCTCGTCTTCATAGACATATTCATACTCTTCATCGTCCTCCAGATCGTCTTCTGATTCATCCTCCTCGGCGGAATCAGCCACTTGTTCTTCTTCGGAGCCTTCCTCCTCATCGTCGTCTACTTCGTCGTTCTCAAGATCTTCCACTGCCGCGTCGTCATCAGTGGTGAGGTCTGTGTCTTCAATTGGCACGGCGATTTGTTCAGCTGCGTGTGGATTAATCTTTAACCGGCGTGGTGGCGGGTCTGGTGGCAGTGGTTCCTCACCTTGGGCCGCAGCCCATTCATCCATTGTCATTAGGACTTCACGTGCCTGGCTGCCCGCATATTGGCCAACTATGCCATCCTCTGCCATGAAGTCGATCATTCTGGCTCCTCGACCATAGCCGACGCCTAGAGCTCGCTGAAGAAGCGAAACGCTTCCACGTCCCTCTCGGATGACAACTTCGACTGCTGCCTCATACAATTCATCTCGATCTTTTGCCGGTGCACCCTTTGTGGTGGCGTCCCCGGTTGGGGCTGGTTGTAGGTTGACAAGTTCTTTGGCGTATTGAGGTTCATTTGTACCGATCGTTGCCATGACTCGCCCAATTTCGTCATCGCTTACGAACGTTCCCTGACCACGAAGGGTAAGGCTTGTTCCTGGTGACAGGAAGAGCATGTCGCCGTTGCCAAGCAGTCGCTCAGCACCGCATTCATCAAGCACAACACGACTATCAGTACGACTCGCAACCTGAAATGCGATTCGTGCCGGCAAATTACTCTTGATGAGTCCCGTGATAACATCAACGGTTGGTTTCTGGGTCGCTAGAATAAGATGGATGCCAACAGCCCGGCTCTTCTGTGCTAGCCGAATGATGTACTGTTCAATTTCTTTTCCTGCAGTCATCATCATGTCAGCAATTTCATCTGCAACCATAACAATATACGGCATAGTTGTTGGTATTGCGTCAGCGTCTTCATCCGTTTCCGGCTGGATTCGTTTGAGTATTTCTTCCCTTCCAAGAGAGTTGTATTGGGAAAGATGTCGGACACCTGCGCTTGCCAGAAGCGTGTAACGTTGTTCCATTTTGTCGACAGCCCAGGCCAGAATGGCTTCGGCCTTCTTCATGTCAGTGACCACCGGATGCATGAGATGAGGAAGTGACTTATATGGTGTAAGCTCTACCATTTTCGGATCGATCATGAGCATCCGCACTTCGTCGGGCCGTCGAGTCATCAGCATCGATACGATAATCGAATTGAGGCAGACACTTTTTCCGGTACCAGTTCGCCCCGCAATGAGAAGATGTGGCATCGTGGCGAGGTCGACCACCATTGGATTTCCAGAAACATCTTTCCCAAGGTAGATCGGGATTTTCATAGCCCGACTCTTGGAGTTTGTTTCTTCCATAACTTCGCGTAGGCGAACCATTTGCCTATCGGTATTCGGAACTTCAACACCGACTGAGTTTTTGCCAGGTATTGGTGCCACGATACGGACACTTGGCACACGTAATGCGATGGCGAGGTCGTCAGCGAGATTTGTGATCTTGGCTAGTCGCAGCCCAGCCTCAAGTTCAATTTCGTACTGTGAAATAACCGGTCCAGTTTCGACCTCAACAACGCGCACTCTGAAACCAAAGTTAGCAAAGGTTTTCTCAAGAATCTTTGCACGTTTACGAACTTCAGCCTCCTGCTCATCGAGTTCCATTTCTTCGGGAGGAAGCAAGAGTTCGACAGAAGGTAGCTCATAGTTGCCTTCTGGATCTGGTGAAATTTCAAGCTCAAGTTGACGTGTTGGACGTGATTGCCTGTTCTTAATGGGAACAAGTGCGGATGGTGGAGCTACGGTTTCCTCTTCAACCTCTTCTTCCTCTTCTTCGTACTCCTCTTCCTCGTATTCTTCTTCTACGGCATCTTCAATTTTTGGTTTTCTTCCGCGAACCTTTATGGCGATACCATCATCTTCTTTTTCAGAATCTTCGGCGTTGAGCGTCGAAGTACGGCGACGCTGCCACCATTCGGATTCAGCGGTTTCTTCAGTTGAACTGTCGCGGAGAGCGTTGATACGCAGAAGAGGATATTGAAGAAAGCGTATACTTTGTTCGCCGAGGTGTGTCACCATGCTGATTGAGAAGCGAAGTACGCGGACTACAAGGCGATCAGCAGTAAGGAAAAGTCCGACACCGAGAGCTGTAAGGCCTACAAGGGCAGCGCCAGCACTTGCGAGATGACGAATTGCCACATCAGCAACGAGCGTGCCAGCAAGACCACCAGGGCCCCATAGAGGTCGAGGAATAAAAGAAGGCATGAATAGCGTGCACAGCATGGCGAGGCTCAGGATGGAAAACACAGCACCGCTAGCCCGCCAAGGAAGATCGGCATACCGTTGATTACGAAAGAGGCCGATGGCAAGCCCGGCTAGGAAAGCAACGCCCAACCAACCTGCAACACCGGTGGATTGGTATATGAGTGTTGAGACACTGGCGCCAAGATGACCGCATAGATTCACAGGTACAATACGTGGTGGAAACCCTCGACTGGCTGGCGGATCAGCTGGGTCAAAACTGAGAAGCGCTACAGAAACAAATATCACAATTGGAATGAGTACGATAGCAAAAAGCTGACGGGATCTGCCAATGCCGGCACGATGTGGGATATCAGGGTCGATAATGTAGTCACCGGTGGCAAGCCGCTGGGCGACCCCACCCGCAATTTGCTGGTTGGCACTAGCCATTCGTATATTTCCTGTGTGTTGGTAGTACTTCTTCCCTCAACTCTACCTGCCGGATAAATTACAGGTCGCCTGATCATCCGCTTTCAAGACAAAACAGAAGCAACGGTCGCGACGACTGTACTGAATGGGTAAAGTCTGGTGCCCGCGGGCTACCGTGTGCATACCTACCAGTCGGACTTGAATGTCGTGAATACTCTCTTTTTTGGCGTTATGGCCGGCTTGACGGCTGCTTTCTTCAGTTCGGTATCGTACTTGGTAGCACGGCATCACGGCACTCGTGAAAAGCATACGAGCAGGCGGCTTCTGATTTTTGCTCATGTGATTATGGGTATCACATGTGTGCTTTTAGTAATGTCTTTTTACTGTACGGATGAAATTGTACTCGGTATCTGGCGCTGGAGCATCTGGTATCCATGCATAAAATCGACAGTCACATATTTTGTTGGAACGTCTGTCATTTTTCGAGTACTCAGAACTTCCGATGCTTCAAAAATTTCACCACTCCTGGGTTTGAAAATTATTGCCTTAGCATTTATCGGTGCTTTCATCTATGGACTAACTTTGGGTTTGGCACAGTGGTTCGCTGTATTTCTTTGTGCGGCTGCCGCTATTCTTCTTCAACGTGGTGGATCGGGGCTACCAGCACGATCACTGTTGTTCTTGTCTTGTGGCTGCATCTGTTTCGCAGTTGCCGATTTTGGAATCGTGGAGATGATAGACGCTCTTCAACAGAGTTTGTCGATCAATCGCTTGTCTGCAGGCTGCCTCGCACTGCTACTCACCTACATACTAGGAGGCATATTAGTAATGCCCTTTGTGTATTATGAGTACATTTCGCAGCCGGCACCAACAAGGCATGACTGGGTAGCCGCTGTTCATTACTCTTCTGCTTGGCTCTTGGCAATGTTCGGCCTTTACGCATGCATTGGCTGTGTCGGTGTGATACTGAGCACAATTCTGCAGTCAACGAGGGGCATCATGTCTGTGGTTTTGGGTACAGTATTAGCGAGACATGGTTGGGATAAACTTGAAGGTGTTGTCGATCATAGTGTTTTGTTGAAACGATTACTTGCCGCAGCATTCATGACGATTGCGATTTCAATCTATGTTATGGCGAATAAAATCAGCTGATTTATTTCTAGCAGTAGGGTTTTCTTTAAAGCTGCCGTGGGGAATAATAAAGACATTCAGGGATCGACAGATTATCACTGGAATGGGCAGCTCTGTTATTAAGGAGTATCGAGCATGGTACATTGCTATAAGACGTATCGGGTGCGGAGTTCTGTATTCCACACAATGCCCGGCTTCACGCTCATTGAACTGTTAGTGGTCATCGCCATCATTGGTGTTCTTGTGGGGCTGCTCCTTCCTGCCGTGCAGTCAGCTCGTGAAAGCGGCCGAAGAATTGCCTGTGTGAATAATCTTCATCAGGTAGGCGTCGCTCTTCATCTGTATGAAAATGCACTCGGGGAATTTCCTGTAGGATGGTTGCCAGGAGGGTCTCGGCAAGCTGAATGGGGTTGGCCAGTAAAAATTCTTCCTATGCTCGATCAAGCTGTTTTGTACGATTCGTTAAATGTATCCAACCAGACACTTCGCGATGCTATTGGTGACGCCTCGACTCGTCCGTTGCTCACGACATCAATAGGCATGTTCCGCTGCCCTAGTGACATCACACCGCCAACACTACCTGGCGGCAGTAACAACGGGCCTCAATACAACCGGCTTTTCGACTGCGACAACTGTCCAAGTGGATTTGAACCCGCAACTTCAAATTACGTTGGCAATGGTGGGCTTAATGACCCCATGCCTGTTATTGGTTCAAATGGAAATGGAATTTTCTGGTCAGAATCTGCTGTGCGAATGAGTGACATAACTGACGGCCTTACAAAAACATTTGCCATTGGCGAGCGGCATGATCGATGCCAGTCTGGAACCTGGATAGGTGTTCGTAATCCCCCTGGACCCGACATGTGGGGTAGTTACTGGGTTCGTGCGAGAGTGAGTGTAAAACTCAATGATCCTCGACCAATAAATCCGACGAATTCATGCACGGAAGGATTTAGCAGTGCTCATCCTGGAGGGGGTAATTTTCTTTACTGTGACGGCAGCGTTCAATCCCTCAATGACGATATATCATTTTCGAATGGGGGTGTAACATTTAATAATAGCAATCCAACGTATACTCCAGCGCAATTAGGGGTGTATCAACGCCTTGGCATTCGAGATGACGGCGTTCCTATGGTAGCGCCGTAGGCTTCAAAACTTTTGTAGGGGCAAGTGCATCACGTGGCAAATGATTTCGGACAAATTATCGCAATAGTTGAAGCTATTGGAGTCGAACTTTACCAACGGGGCAAAAGCAAACTTGCTAGCCGACCTCAATTGGCAATTGGTCTTGGTGTGTTGGTCATTTCTATTTGCCTTGTGCTTGTCGGTAAAACTGTTGGATGGGTTTTTTCATCAGATGCCGAAACACAACTCGGCCGAGTGTCAGGAACAGTTGTACTCAATGGCAAGCCATTAGCACATGCAACCGTTGAGTTTTCTCCGGAAATGGGTTCGACATCATATGGCATCACCGATGGAAAGGGCCGCTATACACTTCAGTATCTTCCAAATCAAAGTGGCGCGGTGACTGGACATCACACTGTACGAATTACAACCTATGATTGGCGAACCACACAAGATGGCGGCAAACTGGAGGTTCCAGAACAAGTGCCGGTCCGTTACAACAGCGAATCAATACTTGTAGCCGACATACGCACAGGATCACAATACCTCGATTGGGATCTGCGAGACGAGTGATTGCTCTGTTTCATGGAAGAACAGTAGAAATTCGAATGAGTTCACCGAAATGAGTTCACTGGCAGACGTATTCGTATGAGAAATGCTATCGCGTTCGTGCGCACTGAACCGGGGTTATTTGTTGGGATTTGTACTGCAGTCCTCTGGTTCCTCAATGGAACCACGTGGGTGGCTGATCTATCACATCCCGGGTGGGCAGCGTTCCTGTTTTCATGGCTATTCATTTCCATACTGTGGCTGGCATTTGGCGTTGTGCGGCATGCCGACGCTCTTGCGATACGTCTTGGCGAACCGTACGGAACGATTGTCCTGACGCTCGCGGTTATAGGCATTGAGGTAGCAATGATTGCCGCAGTGAGTCTGTCAGGAAAAGCACATCCGGGACTTGCCAGAGATACTATGTTTTCTGTGGTCATGATTGTTCTTACAGGGATGTTGGGAGGTACGCTCCTTGCAGGTGGACTACGCCACAATCGCCAGGAATATAACCTGTCAGGCGCGAATGCCTATCTTGGGGTTCTCGTTCCTCTTTGTGTGCTCACCTTGATTGTTCCCCGTTTCACACAATCAGCACCCGGCGGCAACGTATCATCACTTCAGGCGGCTTTTCTGCTTATCACTTCAGCCGGCCTTTATGTCACTTTTTTACTGGTGCAAACAGGTAGTCAAGCTGCCTATTTTCTTTCTCCAACAAACGTTACACCAAATCATGACGAACCGCCGTACACAACAACAACCCATGCAGCACTGCTCGTTATGACAATGCTTCCAGTCGTCTTTCTAGCGAAAAATCTTGGAAAGCTTGTTGACCATGGGATCCACACACTCAATGCTCCACCTGCACTTGGTGGTTTTCTTGTCGCTATTTTGGTGCTTTCACCCGAAGGCTTGTCTGCACTGCGTGCCGCGATAAACAATCGTCTTCAACGAACCATCAACATTCTGCTCGGGTCAGCCACAAGTACGATTGGTATGACTGTTCCGGTAGTCTTGGCTATTGGGTTCTTCTCCGGCAGAACCCTCGAACTTGGTCTTGAACCGACTGATATTGCGATGCTGACTCTTACGTTATTTACCAGTGTGATCACTCTAGGCACCGGCAAAACCACACTTCTTCAAGGCGTTGTACATCTTATTCTTTTTGCGGCCTACGTCATGTTGATATTTGATGGTTAAATCGTATCGTGACAAGTACCTAGACTGATAACTACCAGTACGGACACCCACATGCGTGTTGTGAACCACTTCTTCAGACAAACTGAGGATCAGTCTGGTGAGCCGTTCAAGATAGTGAGGGGATCACCAACACCAATTCTTGTGCAGCCCATACTCAGGTAATCAACACATTCGTGCCATGTTCGTATCCCTCCGCTCGCTTTGACCCCTAATCTCCCGTCGACCGTCGCCAGCATGATTTCAACAACTTCGCGAGTAGCGCCTTGTGGTCCAAAACCAGTCGACGTCTTTACGTACTGTGCTTTTGCCGACTCTGCTATCTCGCAGGCTTTGGCAACCTCTTCATTTGTGAGAAAGCACGTCTCAAGAATCACCTTAACGGGAACGCCAAATGGTAATGCTTGGTCCACCACTGCTGCGATGTCGTCATGAACTGCCGTGTCGTTGCCATTGAGGAAATCACCGATCGCCATCACCATATCGAGTTCAACTGCTCCATCCTCAATTGCTAGTTTTGCTTCCTGTGCCTTTACAACTGTCCGATTTGCCCCATGCGGAAAGCCAACGACACTAGCAACAAGAGTCGTCTGGTCACGGAGTTGACTCTTCACATAACAGACGTCGGTTGGGCGGACACAGAGACAACCTATGTGTAGTTTCCGACAAAGTGCTATCGCTGAGACAAGAGTTTTACGTGTCTGCTGGGGTTTTAGTACCGCAAAGTCGAGCGCTGTCGCGACGTCAGAGACTGAAAAGTTGCTCATGATGTCGATGTTTTCCTATTTATCAAGGCTTGAACGAAAAGAAAAAAGCACCGCCCGAAATAGACACCTAGGGCGATACCAACGCAGTCTGCTACCCAGTCCAGAAATTCAGCCTGGCGTCCGAATATTGGCTGAGTAATCTCATCGAGTCCGCCAAAACATGCGAGCGCACCAACAAGAATAATAATGTTTCTAAAACTGGCACGACCGGTAACACATAACACACCTATCGCAAGTGCCGCCTGGCACCCATAAGCAGCACAGTGAAGAACCTTATCAAAGCCTTGAATACGAACAATTGTATTGACGTTTGGGAGGTGGGTCGCAAAGACAAGCGCTATGCTGTATAGCACGAAGCCCACCAATAATACTGCTCCCAACACGCGTTTGCGGCCGCTGCTGGATAATTCCTCGACGTAGTCTTTGGCATACGGGTTTGTCATGAAGGGGCAATACTTCTCACAATAGGATCTCTGGAGCACGAAAGTACAAGATGACGGCTTCTGGTTCTATGCAATCTCATGAGTGGGGTGAACTATCGATAAAATTTGGGCGAAGTCGCCATCCACCACTGGCAAGTTTTTTGAGCACTCCTACCAAATTTCCTTCTTCATCAAGTGCAGCAACGCACTCGCCTACGATATCCGGAGTGTTTTCGAGGTGTCCACCTCTTGATGCATGGTCTGTTTCGAAAGGCGTTAATACCCTTTTAGAAAGATGGGGAACCGCAGAAACAAGTGGCAAGAAGGCACTCTTGAGTGATTTCTGGCCTGTCTCACTGGGAGTAATGGCAGCCAGTGGCAGTGACTCACTGAGTTTGTATGGGCCGACAGCAGTGCGTACAAGAGTTTCCATGACGGCGGTTGTGCCAAGTTCCTCCGCTAGATCTCTGCCAATTGCTCGCACAAAAGTCCCACTTGAGCAAACGATGGTAAGTTCAAGTTTGGGCCACGCGTAGGATGTTATCTCCAGGTGACTAATACGAACCTCCTTAGGCTTTAGCGTAACCGGTTTGCCAAGACGCGCTAGCTTGTAGGCCCGCTTTCCGCCGACTTTTTTTGCCGAATAGACACATGGAAGTTGTTGAATAACTCCTCGCTGATTTCTGATCGCTTCTACCACCTGATCGAATGAGGGGCATTTTGGTTCCTTTTCTATCGTGGGTTCTGTTTCTAAATCATCTGACGGGCTTGATCGTCCAAAAAGAAAAGAGACTGAGTAAGCTTTCTCCTGCTGATGTATGAAGTCAACGAGTTTTGTCGCATTCCCAACACATACGACAACAACTCCTGCAGCCAGTGGGTCGAGTGTTCCAGCATGTCCGACAGCTTTTGTGGCGAGGGTACGGGACACGCAATCGACCACCCGTCGTGATGTGACACCGGGTGGTTTATCAACCACTATGACACCATGTATATTAGACTGAGTCATTCATCGTTCCCTGCCAGCACTAGTGGAAATGCATACAGATTTGCCACGTGTTCTGGGGAAGTGTTCTTTAAAGATAAATGATCTCGTATTGACTGCGGACTCTCGACAGCCCCGGCAACGAGCCGCTCGAATTTTTGTTCCACGAAAGCACTTGTTTTTTCTTGATCAGAATTAGCATGACCTAAAGGAAATAATATGCGTTCGCTATCGAGCGTCTTCAACCGCTTATGAACGACAGAAACACATGTTGGTAGTCCTTCAGGGTAGAGTCGGTCATATTCAGGCCCTCCGTGAATAATATGTATCTTTTTCATAATCGCTCGGACTGCGACATCGGTTAAAGCAGCCTCCGAATAGTCTTCAGGCAAAAGCATCCCTTGCGACCATCCAAAGGCTTTCCGGTCTTGCAGGGCCATGCGCGAGGCTTTTTGAAGCACTGTTGCAAGAATAAAGGGCAAAGAATGGTCTGCGGACTGTCTGGTGTTGGGGGTACGCTTGGCTGGGTCAGCAATGATTGAAAACGCTGGTTCGTAGATAGTTACGGTAATGGATTGAATGTCGTCAATGTCATCCCCGACGGCAGGTGTTCTCTCAATAATATCAATGAGTGACTGTATGGCCGCAGCTGATTGATGCTCATAGAGTCCAAGTTTGAAGTGCATGGCATGAATGGCAAATGCATTTCCTGACTCACCGAGTTCTAGATCAAAAGGACTGATGCCGTCACTGGATGGCTCGTTGAGCCGGTAGATAGCAAGTGGGTTTCGAAATATATCTTGGGGTCCACGGAATCCAAGAAGGGCACGTTGTGCTGCCATGACCGCGGTTTCAGCTGCAAAGGCGGCCGATGCTCCTTTACTATCCGAGAGTTGATGGCCTGCGCGAAGTGCCCGAAACGGAACATACTGAGAGACAACCAACCCGATTGCTGATTCAACCTCTGCTGCGGTTCCCCCTAATGCTGCGGTATACCCGGCAGCACATGCAATGGTACCGTGATGCACATGATCAATTGCATACTTACGCAAAGGAAAAACTTCGGCAAGTCGACCACGGATTTCATCGATGAGCAGCATGAGACGAAGGGTGTGGTTCCCATCGAAGCCAGCTTCTCTTCCAGCTGCTATAGCCACTGGATAAAAGTCATTATGTCCAAACTCACCCGCCATCCGGCCTGAGTTTTTGTCGTATCCAAAATTTGTTCCGTTTGAGTCCCATTCTCTTACCGCCGACACATTGGCCGCCACACTTTTTGCAGTTTCGACTGGGTTTGATGCACCAAAACAAATTCCTCCTTTTGAAGTGCCAGCTGGCTTGGTCCGCAGTGCTTCGTCACGAAGCACTGTGCACGCATTGGCTCGATGATGAATTGCTGAAACAGCACAGCCCACACTGTCCAGATGAAATCGCTCAAGCAGGCCGAGTGTTTCGAGGGAGATGTTTTTTGGATTGAATAGGAAATCACGACAGTATTCACCTAATCCCCGTGCCTGGTTTGAAGACGCAGGGAGCAGGCATTTCGTTCCTTCAATTGGTAACTCCTGTTTTTGCAAGACCTTCTCTACCTTTCAAACGCTCATCTGAAAGAAACTATTTTTAACCGTTTCAATAGTTACGGCTACGTGGATAGACTAGCTATTTATGGAAGCACAGCATATCGGCCCTTACATACTGATCAAACGTCTTGGCCGAGGCGGCATGGGCGCTGTCTATGAGGCAAGGCATGGTGAAACAAATGACCATGTTGCCGTCAAAGTACTTGCGTCACATCTAGCTGATGATATAGGTCTCAAAGAGCGTTTTGAGGCCGAGATTCAGACACTCAAGCCACTCCGGTGTCCGGGGATTGTTCAACTCATAGCCTACGGAGAAGATGATGGCCAGCCATACTTTGCAATGGAGCTTGTAGAGGGCCAGAGCCTCGAAAAGCTTATTCGTAGCGGCAAGAAATTCTCACCTGAAGATGTCATTGAGCTTTCGATTGAAATAGCAAGGGCACTGAAGGTTGCACATAATCATGGAATCATCCACCGTGATCTGAAGCCGGCAAATCTGCTTATAGCTAATGACGCCGTCCAAGCAGGAGCTCGCATAAAGCTTGCAGACTTTGGAATTGCAAAGCTGTTTGGTGCAGCGAGCCAGACAGCTCACGGTAGCATCGTAGGGACTGCGGAATTCATGGCGCCTGAACAGGCTGCTGGGAAAGCTCTTGATGCGCGGGCTGATCTTTACACAATGGGTCTTGTAATGTTCACGATGATTGCAGGCAAGCCACCATTTCGAGGAACACAACTAACCGAAATCATTAGCAAACAACTCAGGGAAACTCCACCACGCCTGAATAGCTTGCACATAAATATCCCAGATGAACTCGACACCCTGATCGCTGAACTGCTTGCCAAAGATCCAACGAAGAGGCCGGCAAGCGCACTTGCCGTCGGCCGTCGCCTTTCCTCGATCAGAGAACTGCTTCTGCGGGAGAATCGCGAGGAGCGTGGCCAACTTAGGAGCAACACTCCGTCTCTTATCATCCAGCCGCAGGCCGACCCAAATACTCCAACAAAATACGACCGTTCATCGGCTCTTACCCAACCACCTACACACGCTGCAAAAGCCCCTCAGGCCAGTATTTCTTCGGTGGACCTCTTCGCGGAGACAAAGGAAAAAACAAGCCCAAATAACACCGTGGATACATCACGCAGTCCTGATGCCACAACTGAACACCCTCGTGCACTCATTGAAAATCGCCCTGATTCCGAAACACCCCAACCATCAGAATACGCGACGGCTGCAAAGCAGGAAAACTCAGGAAATACAAATGAAGATGATTACCAGGAGCACATAGACCAATTAGGACAGCGTGAGATTCCACTTCATCATCGGCCGACAAAGCAAGCTACTGCGAGTGAAGGTAAACAGACTGCAAGCAATGATTCTAAGCGGGCCGCAGAAACGATTGTAGATAAACCAGAGCGTCGATTTGTCACAGTACAAGATCTGGATAACGCGGCTCGGCAAAAAGACAGTCAGCATCGTTGGAAATTGATCCGGATCGATACGCTCATTACGGTGGTCACAGTTGGAATCGGACTTGTAGCGGCGTACTGGATAATTCGTCCAAAAACTGCTGATCAGTTATTTCAGACGATATCTGCTGTATCGGAGAGCACAGACCCCGATTTGAGAAGTATTCGGGCAGAACTCGATCAATTTCTTAAGCAGTACCCAGCAGATGAGCGCGCGGCGTCTATTGCATCGCTGCAGCAGGAGTTACGAGTGAACATACTCGAGGCCAAGATGCGACGGAGAGTGATTGGGCCGCGAACTGTATCTGCGATCGAACGAGATTACCGATCGGCAATTACGAGAGAAACAGAAAGCCCCACTGCCGCTCTTGACGCAATGAAGGCTGTGCTCACTTTATACCCTAGCGATAAATCACAAGGTGATGACACATATTCCATAGCTGACAAGGAGACATGGATCAAATTAATAGAGCGCCAAATCAAGCGGCTTGAGTTGCCGTCAAAAATAGAGCAGGAAGAAGATATTGCGCGTGCAACAAAAGTGGTCGATAAAGCTACAGAACTCTACGATCAAGCAGTGGCGGAAGGTGACTCTGTCGATGCTGAAAAACTTCTGACACAAAGCCGTCTCATGCTGCGGAGCGTCATTCAGACATATAGTGGCCGACCACATGCACACAATGTTGTTCAAGCTGCAAAGCGGGCTCTAGAAACCACCAGTAAAATGACTGCCCAAAAAACACAAACGAAAGGAAGCAAAAATGACCGCTAGCCATACGCTAAGCCACGGTGCTTTTGAACGTGCTCGCAAACTCATTCCTGGTGGTGTCAATTCGCCCGCACGCGCATTCGGGGCAGTGGGGGGTGAGCCAATATTCTTTAAGGAAGGTATGGGGCCGTATCTCACGGATATCGATGGTGAGACATATCTCGACTACATTGGGTCGTGGGGACCAATGATCCTCGGGCATAGACACCCACGAGTCGTAAAAGCGATTGAAGAAGCTCTTTCGAGGGGCACCAGTTACGGGGCTCCAACTGAAGCTGAAAGCGGACTTGCCGAGCAGATTATCGATGCCGTACCAAGCATTGAAAAGGTCCGAATGGTGAGTTCTGGAACAGAGGCCGCCATGAGCGCCGTGCGACTTGCACGCGGTGCCACAGACCGTGAAGTGATCATAAAGTTCGCCGGAAATTACCATGGCCATGCTGATAGTCTTCTGGTGGCTGCAGGCTCAGCAGCGGCAACACTGGGAGTGCCAAATTCTCCCGGTGTGACAACCGGTACGGCCAAAGATACATTAGTTCTCGAGTACAACGATACGGAGTCTCTCATCGAGACCTTCGGCAAGATGGGAGACTCCATAGCAGCCCTGCTCATGGAACCCGTTGTGGGCAATATGGGTTTAGTTGAACCTTCGCGTGAGTTTCTTCAAGCGGCCCGATCGCTCACGGAGAAGCACGGCGCTGTTCTTGTTTTTGATGAGGTAATGACCGGCTTTCGGCTTGCCTTTGGTGGTGCACAAGAACTTTATGGTGTGACCCCTGATATTACGACGCTAGGAAAAATTGTTGGAGGCGGTCTGCCTCTTGGTGCGTATGGTGGGCGGGCAGATATCATGGATCAGGTGTTGCCAACAGGCAAGGTTTTTCAAGCAGGAACACTCTCAGGGAATCCACTCGCTGTGGCAGCTGGCTCCGCGACCCTTGCAGAACTCAAAGAGCATCCGCCCTACGAAACTCTCGATCGACACGGCTGTCTTCTTGAACAAGGCTTTCTGGATGCTGCGCTGGAAGCTGGTGTTCCTTGTGAAGTGGCTCGAGTCGGGAGCATGATGACCATGTTTTTCCAAAAAGATAGTTTTCCAGATGGAACTCGTCATGTCACTGGTTGGCAGACTGCTTCAAAAAGTAATACGGAGCAATATGCAAAGTTTTTCTGGGGCATGATATCAAAAGGAATATATCTTCCGTGTAGTCAATTCGAAGCTCTTTTCTTCTCAATAACTCATACGGAAGAGCATATTCAAACAACTATCACTGCGGCCAGAACAGTTCTTGCTGATCTCAACAAAACAAGCTAAAGAGCAAATACGCAGCTTTGGGTCGAGCTAGTCGGTGCTGGAGTTAGTTGGTGCTTATGGTGAAGTCGACCACAACGGGCAAATGATCACTTGCTTCTCGCGCAAGACTCGTTCGAACGACTCGTGCTTGGTGTGACTGAAGTCCCTCATTTACAAACACTTTATCAAGCGCACCAACGGGCAGCCATGAGGGGAAACTCCTGAATTGCCCTGGTGGGCTAGTAAGCTGGTGAAAACCCTTTGTTGCAAGTGAGGCATTTGCAAGAGTATTTCGCCAGTCATTGAAATCGCCGACGATAAGGGTTGGTAGGGTCGCGTACGATTGGAAAAGTTGGTGTTGCAAAAGACAATCGATTTGCCAATGGCGTTCTCGTTCATCAAGACCTAAGTGTGTGTTTACTAGATGCAAGACTCCGTGTGATGTTTCAATGTGGACAAGTTGAGCACCACGAGATTTTCGCTTTCCACGCTTCAGTGAAATTCTATGGGCACTTGCAACTGGCCATTTCGATAGTATGAGGTTTCCATACGTCCCGGTGGCTACTGGCACATTCGCCTGGAAATTGGATTGTAAATTGAGGGATTCCCCAAGAAGTCGTGGCTGATCATCAAAAGAACTTCTTTTGACCAATCTGTCGACTTCTTGCAAGCAAACGAGGTCAGGATGCTCATGATCGATGCAGTCAATTATTCGTTGCAGGGAGTACCTTCGATCTCGGCCACCAATGCCTTTATGAATGTTCCAGGAAAGGAGCCTCATTGATGGTTTTTATCCTTCTCACTCAATAGGACTGGTACACCAACATTAGAACATCTGCAGAAACGCACCATGCACTATACGGGAGCCAAGTTATATCCTGTACGATACTCACGCTGAAAAAAGGCATCTGCTTCTTTATCCGGTGATAATTAGGTTTCTGGATCTATCACAAGCCCTCACCCAAGTTTGAATGTGTTTGGGTGACGTCAGCGTTCTTCTTCTGAATATGATACTCCAAAGTAGCGAGTGTCTGCTCCACAGGCTTATCTTGGTCTGCTTTTTGTTGATGCGCAGGCCATTGAGCTTGCTGCTATTGCAACCGCTGATTTCACAATGAAAAATGGAGGTTGAAACGTCAAGAATAGACAGCTTGTTCATAGCCCTATTTCTTTAGCTTCTGAACTCTACATCATGCAAAGACGTACTGATCAACAAAAGTAAAGAGTTATACTGATGTGCTTCATGACAATAAAAGGCTTATGCCACTATTTTTTTAATTACTTGAGCACTATAAGCAACGGTCGGTCCCTTTTTTAATAAGGGGTCTCGTGCAGTGTGTATAAGTTTCCGGTATAAAACGAGATTCTTAGGACTCATTCTTTATGCCAAACCTAATATACCGATGGAAATTGCGTTGGGTTACTGGGTTGCTCACCTACAGTGCTCTCAGTTCATGCACATGTTTCGCATATGATCCGCTCATATCAAACGCTGGAAAGATTCAAACCCAGTACTTGGAGATTGTGTCTTCTCAAGCAGATCGCGTTATTCCTGTTTTAGTCTCAATACCAAACAGGAAATCAGTGGCCCCGGCCATTCTCTTTAGTCATGGCCTTGGGGGTTCAAGGGAAGCAGCGTCATACCTCAGAGAACACTGGACAGCCCGGGGTTACATCACAATTTTTCTTCAACATCCGGGAAGTGATAGTTCTCTGTGGCTAAACGTGTCTCGGCTGCAAGCTGGACGGCAGCTTCGTAATGCCGCCAGTCGTGAGAACCTCGAATTGCGTGTCACGGACGTCACTGATGTTCTAGATATTCTGTCAAAGTGGAATTCTACACCTGCTCATCCACTATTCGGGCGAATTGATATTGAAAGAGTGGGGCTATCAGGACATTCTTTTGGAGCTCGTACAACACAGATCGTTATTGGTCAGAAGGACTGGCTCGTACCTGATAAAAAAGATTCACGCATTAAGGCTGCCGTCTTATTCAGCCCAAGCAGTCCTCGATTGGGATCAGCAGAGACTGCTTTCGGGTCAATTGATATACCGTGCCTTCTTCTTACGGGAACAAGGGATGTGGTGGCAATTGGTAGCCAGACGGCGGAATCGCGACTTGCAGTATTCCCAGCACTTCAACCTGGCGGCACGTATCAGCTGGTGTTACATAAAGCCACACATTCCGCATTCACAGACGGCGTAGCTGGTCGTGATAGTCCGCGTAATCTGAACCATCACAGGGCGATTAAGGCCATAACCACAGCTTTTTGGGACGCGCACCTTCAGGACAACGCACGAGCAAAAGGGTGGCTGAATACCAATGAAGTACGCAATGTGCTTGAAGAAAAAGATGACTGGCAAGCGAAATAACAAAGAAACAAAGGAGAACCACATTCGACTGCAGCTCTGGAAGACGAAACCCTTGACTTGCTACTGCCTTTAGCCAACCGTGTACCGCCTAAGAAGAAGTTCCCAAGTGCCGTCTATCAGAGATTCCGGCGGGCTGTCAGTCACGCACATAAGTCAAACTCGGGGACAGCTGATCACCGTATCGAGGCTGCTTTTTGCAAGTGACTGAACCATTCGCAAGCAGCAAGACCAGTCACCGGTTGCCTGACGCCACCAAACCAATGGCCGCAAAGAATCAACCGCCACCATAAACCCAACTCATACACATATGATATCCCAACTGTATTCGCCGCCTCATGGCATAAAATTATGCAATGCCTTCGGCTCTCATGAGTTCCCAATCAGCGGCATTTGGCTTCGCAATTGTGCCGCAGATATAATCGCCAATTGGAAAGGCAACATTGAAATTTTTATCTGGATATTTGTGGTGAAGAAAATGATGGCGAGCGCAAAACTTGTACAGCGACCAGTTTGCAAAAAATCTTCCCGTAGGCTGATGCATCTCAAGATGAATCTGATTCCAGATAGTATGGTGAAGACCAACTACAAACAGAAACATCCCAGCACCAACTGGAGAGAAATACAACAGAATCAGGGCCATAGGTAGGCCTTCAACAAGTCCCTCGAGCAAATTCAAACGGATACCCCGATCCTCGCCCTTGGGCAACGGATCGTCATGGAACGACTTTCGATACTGAGTATGGTGCTCAACAGCGTGACTCTTGAATATCTTCTGTCGAAGTTTCAGATTTTTAAACAGTCTGCGGGGCTGCTTGTGCATGAGGCGACAATGGATCTGATGCTCAATCAGAGACATCAAAACAACCATGGAAGCGAACCAGCCAACGAGCGACAACACCTGAAACAACATAATATTCACAGTTCTATATAGTTGGTGAAAAACACAACGTGCTCTGGGTTTGCAGCCCATAAACCACACTTGGGTTGTACCAACAGCACCAAACTGCCGTTAGATCAATTTCATCGTCTATTTCGATACTTTAACGTGAAATTTTCTTTTTTTAGGTGGACGTTTCGTACCTGCCCTTGAAACCTCGGGCCGCCGCCTTTTTCGTGAATCACGGTTTGCATTCGGTCGATCCCGTCGTTTCCGTCGTTTGTGCTTTCGTTCCGGCTCGTTATCCTCAAATATTTCCTCAAAGACCTCCTGCTTTGGCAAAATACGATGGAGAACTACAGCGGCGATATCTTCAGCCTTGTGACCCTCATCTAAAAGGCACTTTACAAGTTCTTTTTCTTTGTCTAGTTCCGTATTCTTGAGATCATTCCGAAACGACTCGAGAAGCTTTTCGGCCTGTAAATGGCGAATAGCTGCTGGTGTAGGTAAAGGCTCAATATCGAGGTGTGACCGGGTGAATCGCTCGATGAGTGATACAGACCGCATGCCAGCGCCAGTAACAAGGCTCAGAGCGAGTCCTTTCTTGCCAGCGCGACCCGTTCGTCCGATTCGATGCACATAGTCTTCTGGATCTTTTGGCAGATCATAGTTAATCACGACACCGAGTTCATTGACGTCGATACCCCGCGCTGCAACATCCGTCGCCACGAGATAATGAAACCGGGACTTTCTGAAATTAGCCATCACGCGCTCTCGCTGTGCCTGTGCCATGCCACCGTGTAAACGATCAACAATGCAGTCATTACTTGCGAGATCATCTGCTAATTTCTCAACCATTTGTTGGGTGTTACAAAAGATTACACCACTTTGTGCATCGTAATATCGGAGGATTCGCAACAAAGCATCGAACTTCATCTGATGCCGTACCTTGAAACCGATCTCGGTGACGAGTGGTGCTTCATGACCAGCATTGTGTTCAACAGTGATATACTGCGGCTCAGTTGAAAACTCTTCCACAAGGGTTTTGATTGAGGGACTGATTGTGGCGGAGAAAAATATGGTCTGTCGTTGGCCAGATGCTTTTCTAAGAATCTTTTCGACATCGTCACGGAAACCCATATCAAGCATGCGATCCGCTTCATCAAGCACAAGCATATTAATTGCCGAGAGATCGATGGTTGACTGTTCAAGATGATCAAGGAGTCGGCCTGGCGTTGCAATAATAATTTGTGCACCATCGCGAATGTCGCGGAGTTGATCTCTGAAAGACACGCCGCCAAAAATAACCGCGGTCTTAAGCTTTTTTTTATACTTACCAAACTTGTGTACTTCATTCCCTACTTGCTTTGCGAGTTCCCGAGTAGGAGTTAAAATTAAAGCCTGAGGGACTTTTCTCTTCGTGCTAATTTTTTCAACCATCGGTATGCAAAAAGCAGCAGTCTTGCCAGAACCCGTCTGGGATTGCCCGACAACATCGAGGCCTCGCTGTATAACAGGTATCGCGGCTTCTTGAATCGGTGACGGCATCTCAAACCCAAGATGCTGTACAGAAGCAAGCATTTCCGGTGAGAGATTCAGTTTTTGAAAACCTACCGCAGCGTCATCACTGGGTACGGGTGGATTGATCGGCTCTGGCATCGACGTACTTTCGTTAAATGAAATAACCCTGAGATGCTTCCGGGGTCAGAACGAAAGGGGTAGACAATACCCGCCGGAGAATGAAGGCGGGCGTCGCAGTTTCACAAAGAAAGGAACTGCCGAATTGAGGACTTCATCTCAAACCATCAGAAGTAACACTACTCCAAGTGGCAAGACAACACAAACGCTAAAAGTATTTCTTTCAATAATTGCGGTCTCACGGATTACGTACGCCCGGCACAACCGGAAGACTCAATCGCGACGATAACTGCGGACACCATTTCTCAGTACAAAGAATGCTGGTGAAGTTTGCTTTATCTACTGAGCTAAAACGAAAACAGATAGCATATTCGATAATATGATGTGTTTCAGGTAGTCTTACATGGGAAAGCAGGTCTACAGAGATTTTAGTGAATCGTGCCACGGTGAGGCTTAAGGCATTAGCCGCAAGTTCTTGGACTGGCTTCATTAACAACAATAAACTGCAGGATAAAGCCATAATCCTTGGCAACGGGGAAAAAAAGCTCGTATAAAAGCCGTGGCTGTCACGGTTCAATATTTGAAATTCTATCTGCCAGCTGAGGAATTCTTTATGCCGACTACCCGAAGACATTTTTTAAATGGTGTTGCCGCGATTTCGGCT